>JAQVLL010000355.1 GCA_028704195.1 Smithellaceae bacterium | reverse complement strand
CTCAATACGACCAGCAGGAACAAAGCCCGCCCGCAGACAAAGGCAAGAAAAACAAATAACCCGGGATTGATCAGACATTGAAACGAAAGTTGATGATATCACCGTCCTGAACGATGTATTCTTTGCCTTCAAGGCGCAGCCGGCCGGCTGATTTTACCCGGGCGGTGGATCCGTCATGAGCCATGAAGTCCTCATAGGACATGACCTCCGCCTTGATGAAACCCCTTTCAAAATCATTGTGAATGGCGCCGGCGGCTTTTGGCGCTTTCGTGTCAACGGGAATCACCCAGGCCTTGACTTCGTCTTCACCCACGGTAAAAAAAGACATTCTTCCCAGAAGAGAAAAAGCGGTGCGGATAATGCGACCGAACGCTGGTTCCGCAATCCCCATGGAATCCAGAAACTCTTTTTGATCGGTCGGATCCAGCCTGCTCAATTCTGCCTCGATTTTGCAGCAGATGCCCAGGACAGGTTCGGACAAGTTCGCCTCTCCGGCGAAAGATTCGGTAAAGGAAAGGTTGTCTTCAGCCACGTTGACAACGACCATTTCGGGCTTGATCGTCCAGAAGGAAAAACTTCTGAGCGTAAACACCTCCGGGGGGGTCAGTCCCGCCGAGCGCAACGGCTTCCCCGCTTCAAGACAGTCTTTTAACCGGGGCAACATGTCGTTTTGCACCGCCTCCTGCGGTGAAACCGCTTTCCTGGACATTTTGGCCAGCCGCTCCATTTTCTTTTCGATAATCAGCAGGTCGGAAAGCACCAGTTCATCTTCCAGTTTGCGATAGGCATCGAGACTCAGGGAAACATCCGGCAGCGAAAAGCCGTCAATTACATGAAGGATTCCGTCTGCGCCGCTCAGGTTCTGGCGGATCGCTTCCCACGGATGCTCCCCCACGGCATGCACATCGCTGAACGGAACTTTGGCCGGAGATACTTTGACCGGTTTGTAGATTTCGACCAGCTTGTCAAAACGTTCGTCGGGAACGGAAGCCTGACCGCGCACCACCGTCTCGTGCGACTGGCCGCTTTTCACTCCCGTCATGATTTCAAACAGGGTGCTCTTCCCGCTTTGGGGAAGCCCCAAAATACCCATTTCCATTATTTAACCCTTACAACATGATTTACACTCGATAAGATTTCTCGCTTCGCTTCGAAATGACACAATTTATGCTTACAATATACTTGGCACCTGTACAACAGCATAGTAAAATTACAGTAGCTTTCGTATCCAAAGGAGAACGAGGCTGCACTTCGACAGGCTCAGTGACCGCGCTCCGCAGGCGTATTTTTCATACGCCGCAGTGACTGAAGATGCAGTGCAGCATACTGGCCTTTTCCGGCGTTATTTCGCGAATTCTTTCTCGATGCGGCCCATCGCCTCTTCCAGCCGCTCATCCGGCACGGTAAGCGAGATGCGCACAAAGCCTTCTCCATATTGGCCGTAAGCCGTTCCGGACGCTACGACGACGGCGGTCTTGTCAAACAGCCGGTTGGTGAACTCCAGCGACGTCAGGCCTTCAGGCGCCGGCACCCACAGGTAAAACGTGCCGCGCGGCGGATTAAAATCAATGCCGATCTTTTTGAGTGTTTTTAAAACCAGTTCACGCCTTCGTCCGTAAACGGAGAGCATCTCCTCAATAAAGCCTGCTTCGTTATGCAGGGCCTGAATACCCGCATACTGCACGGCGTTAAAGATCCCCGAATCGGTGTTTTCCTTTACTTTGCTGATACCGGCAATCAGATCGGGACTTCCGCACGCCATTCCAAGCCGCCAGCCGCACATATTAAACGGCTTGGAAAGGGAATTCAGTTCCACACCGACATCTTTGGCCCCCGGTGCCATCAGGAAACTCAGACGATCCTGCCCGGCGAATACGATTTCACTGTAGGGGTTGTCATAACAAACAGCGATATCAAACTCACCGGCAAAGGCTACCAGGTTATTTAAAAAGTCCATTGTGGCGCAGGCGCCGGTCGGGTTGTTCGGGTAATTCAGGAACATCGCTGTTGCTTTTCTGGCCACATCCGTGGGGATGTCTTCCAGCGCCGGCAAATAATGGTTCTGCGGGAGGATGGGCACATTGTAAGGAACGCCCTCGCCCAACAGGATGCTGGATCGATACGCCGGATAGCCGGGGTCGGTCATTAAAACAATGTCCCCGGGATTGACGCGCGCCAGCACAAAGTGATGACAGCCCTCCTTGGAACCGATAAGCCCAAGAATTTCATTTTCAGGATTCAGGCTGACGCCGTAGCGCTCCCCGTACCAGCGGGCAATTTCTTTGCGGAAAGCGAGCATCCCCTTTTCCTCATCGGTGGGATACCGGTGATTTTGAGGATCGCGGGCGCTGTGGCACAATTCATCAATGACAGAATTCGGGGTGGCTTCCACCGGATCTCCGATCGCAAGCGATATCACATCCACACCCGCGGCTTTGGCCTGATTGATTTTTTTCCTCAATTCCATAAATAAATAAGGGGGGATTTTTTTTAATCTCTCCGCAGTCTGCACTGTTCAAACCTCCGATTGATATGATTGCACAGGTAATAAAATGATTTAACCCGCGAAAAAACCATTTTGAAACGTTGCCGGATCTATGCCTTGCCATGCCCGTATGGAATGATGAAAAGGCTATGGGGGCAAAAAACCTCTTACCCCGTCGGGGAAAAGAGAACGAGGCTACTTGTAGGCCTCTTCAAAAAGAAGTCCTTGATAAACTATTTTCACTTTTCCTTCAAGGTAAATTTCCTCAAAGCGGTCATCATGGCGGGCAAAATACACCCGCAAAATTTCGCCGCTTTGCACGGTAACATCTACCGGAGAATCCACGAGTCCGCGCCCGGCGGCAGCAAGGACGGAGGCGACAACACCGGTACCGCAGGCGAGCGTTTCATCTTCCACGCCCCGTTCATAGGTGCGGACTTTCATTTTCTGCCGGCCTGTCACACTGGCGAAATTGGCATTCGTGCCTTTCGGCTGGAAAGAGGCATGCCCGCGGATCTGCTGCCCCATCCCGACAACGGCGCAGGTTTCCAAATCATCCACAAATGAAACGGCGTGCGGCACGCCGGTATCGATAAAATCCAGAAGATACGAACTGCCGTCCAGAATGATTTCCCGGGCGATTTCCAGAGAAGATGGATCCGTAAGACGAACCTTCACATTATCGTCAAAAACCTCGGCGGTAACAATGCCGGCTTCCGTCTCTATGGACATTTTCGGTCCGGCAATGCTGTTGAAATATGC
>JAQVLL010000354.1 GCA_028704195.1 Smithellaceae bacterium | reverse complement strand
GACGGGCAATTGTCATCTTGTCGGCCTCTGCCTGCTTTGCCGCTTTTACTTCTTCTCTGACTTCTTTGCGTGACTTGCGTCGCCCCTCTATCCGTCCGGCGCGCATACGGCTGGCCTTTGCAGGTGTCATGTCATCGGCATACTGCCTGCCGACTTTTTCTTCACAGACTTTGCCGTTCTTCTTGAACACGATGTAAAATATCTTTTCTTCACCACTGCCGCCTATACGTTCACCAACACGATAGAACACGCCTTTATATTCTGTCTTATGTCTTGGATAGTCTGCCATGGCATTCCCCTATAAAAAACCGTTATTCACTTCCAACCTACTTCCAACCTTTTTCCCGTATCTCATTGCAAAAGCCGGAATCATTCACTTCCAACCCTACTTCCAACCTTCACAATAAATATAAAGAAAAATTAAAGTAAGTCAAGTGATATCATGAAAGCCATACCAGTAAAGGGATTGCTGTGTTTAAAGTATAAAAAAGTAAATTAAAGGGAATGTAGATAAAAGGTTAAAATTCGGCCTCTCACGCCGGAAACCGGGGTTCAAGTCCCCGTGGGACTACCAGAATAAAATCAAATAGTTAGGCTGCGCTTAATATCTGTTTCATTTTTAAAATTAGTGACTCCCCACAGTATTCCCCACACCCGGCGTACAAATGGCGATCCATAAAATTAAACGGAGATCGTGCTAACCAAAAAAGATAAATTCCGCAGAGTGAAAATAACAGTGTCGTTTTTAGAAAAGTGATCGGCAATTATTTATTTAAGGTTCAAATAGCCGCTGAGGATGGGGGGATGCATGGGCCACAGATGAGCTGGCCGCCGGGGTACATGGCTCAAATTTCCCCGAGGGTAAATTTTTAAATTTGATAATCTGGTGGAATGGAAAGGCTTATTACTTTCAAGGTGGCCAATACATTCGCTTTGATATAACAGCCGGCAGAGCCGACATCGATTATCCGAAACCTATCCATTCGGGAACATGGCGGGCATGGTCGGAAAACACAAACTGGTTAACACCCATCTGGGCCAGTTCGTTGATATCACCGGTTGCTCCCAGCGTGCCGCAGGGATAGACGTCAATTCGGATTTTGCCTCCGGACCAGTCGCGTATGTGGTCTGAAAAGTTTCTTGCCCAAACGGTCACGAAATCTCCTTCGATTTCTTCCTATGCCATCTTTGCCTTGATGGTTCGGCCCGTATAATTGGCGGCGGAGGCATTACAGGCCATCAATAGCAAAACAACCATGCCCTGCGATATTATTTTTTTCATAATGAGGATTCTCTTTTTCAACCTGGATCAGTGTTCAAATCCGTGTCCAGGGGCAGAATTTTCTTATACAGAAGAATCATCAGGAACCCTGTGATATACATCGTAATGCCATAGATGGCCGTGGTTACGAACATGGAGCTGTAAAAGTCACCCATGAGGTCCTGGATTAACAGGGCAATGGTCACCGCCAGAGTTGAATTGCGCAGTCCAACCTCCATGGAGATGGCTCTGGTCTGATAATTTTCGATGTGGAACAACTTTGGGAAAAACGCCGCCAGCAGCATGCCCAGAATGGAAAGAGAAACCACCATGATGTAGAATGTCAGACTGTAGCGTTGGGTGTCGGCGAATTTTTCGACGTTTGTGTAAACGCCTACTCCTATGACCATAAGGAGTGCGAAGACTCCGAGGGCAGAAAAGAACGGTGTGGCCTTTACCGCGAAGGTAAGCCATTTCTGCCGGATGGACATCCCGATGATGAGAGGCACGATGACCAGACCGATGATGGTCTGTGCAATCAGGCCTGTCGGTATGTTGATATCAGGAATATTCGCGCACAACACGGTAAGAATCAGGGGAGTGAAAAAAAGCGCCAGAAAAGTTGAGATGGAGGTCAAGGAGACCGAAAGTGCCAGATCTCCCTTCGCGTAGTAGGTCATAAGATTTGAAGTGACTCCGCCCGGACAGGCGCAGATCAAAACCATCCCGGCATAAATAAACGGAAATTTATGGTAAAACCCCAGGGCCCAGGCCATTCCAAGAGCCAGCAGTGGCATGAGGAACCATTGAAAAATAATTCCGATCGCAATCCCCTTTGGCTTCTGCAGGACAAGCTTAAAATCCTTGAGCGTAAGGTTTAGTCCCATTCCGAGCATAACGAAAAAGAACATAAAAATAATGGAAATCTTAAAAATCTTGTCAAGCATAAGCTGGGCCGGCGGCTCAAGAAACCGGATGAAGGTATATGCTTGACCGTCTAAAACGCCTTTGGTCAGCAGAGCCCGAAAAACAAGTTTGTTTCCGAGCATCTCTTTAAGATTCGTATAGTATCCTTCAGTGCCGGTTCTTTTTAATTCATCATCAGAAGGGATCGAGACGATATAGAGTTCGCCTTCAAGGCTCCTCACCAAAAAAATACCGGGGATCTTGTCTCCGGCAGCGGCATCCCTGTCAAGAAAACGGAGGTTCCCTTCAAACTGAACCTCCTCGGCCGCTTGCCAGTTCTGATTTTGTCCGTTGCGATACAGATCCATGAAAAGGCTTGATTCTTTGTTTTTTCCGGCGGCGGAAAGACTGCGGTAGAGTTCCTCTCCCGCAAAAACGGTCGTCGCATTGAAAATCATAAGGGCCGTCAGCACCAAATAAATCAGTCTTGATCTCCATCGGGCAACTGTTCGGGGGGACATCCTCTTCATGGCAAATCTCCTCTTTCAATCAGCACTTCCAAGTCCAGCTTAACGAGGGGTGTTTTTCTTTGATTCCGGCAATATTTACCGCTTCGTCGATTAAGCCATCTTCTATGTTCAGTATTGTCCTCTTTGATGTCTTTATATGCATTTTCCAGGTATACATGTCAAGAAATTGCGGTTTACGAAAAGCCCGGTCGGTGCTTTTGTGCAGATTGAGATCGATCATCTTGCGGTAGTTTTCTGTGGGAAAGGGATGCGTGAGCATATTCCCGACCTGGACTTTCTTTTGCGCGATCCAATCCAGAGCTATCTCAAAGGCCTGCTTTTGTCCGTCGAAAGTTTCCGTTGCAGCGATAAGCGTAGCAACCCCCTGACCGTCACTTTGAGCCAAAGGGGGTAATTGTTGAGTGCCAAGACATCGTGGACAGTTTTTGTGCCAGGACATCGTGGACACTCAAGGTCAATTAACGCAGTTTATATTGAAATTCCTCGACCTGGGTTTTATCCAGGAAGAGCTTTAATTTTTGTTCTTTGACATTTACGGTAGCTATTACGTATTCA
>JAQVLL010000017.1 GCA_028704195.1 Smithellaceae bacterium | reverse complement strand
TCCCTTGTCCCTTGTCCCTTCGGTCGCTGAGCCTGTCGAAGCGCTCCTTGTTCCTTGCCCTTGTACACAGGGTTCATACCCGTGCATATACTTTTAACAATGGCGATAATCGTCATGATGAGAAAGCTGCGCCCATGTTAGCGCCCATTGACAAACGACTGTTTTGCTGTAATACTAACACGTAAGGGTTCATTAATATACGTGGTGATTTATTCTGAATTTAACAAAGGAGGTTGGCAAGATGAAATTAAGCGCGCGTAATATTTTAAAAGGGAAAGTCAAGAAAGTGGCAACCGGCGCAGTGAATTCAGAGGTCGTTATTACTCTGCCCGGCGGCACGGAAGTTGTCTCGATTATCACAAAATCTTCGGCTAAAACCCTTGGACTTAAAAAAGGAAAAGCTGTCTACGCGGTCATCAAGGCTTCGAATGTGATGATTGGTGCCGATTAGACAGGCTTCGTTCTGAAGCTTCACACAGATCAATCACCTCGCAGCGAGCTGCGGAGAATCAACACGCGTCCCGCTTAAGCGGAATTGAAATATTATTTCTGCTCGGTCAGGAACGCTCTTGCGGGGGTGTGTTTTACCATATTCTTGTTCCCGAAGGTGCGTACCTGTCGGGATGAGAAGAAATCTTTGAGATTTCCTTCAGCGCAGGTCAAGACATGGACGACGCGCAAAAATATCAAAACATCTGAATTCAATCTTCCCGACCCTCATGACAATTCTTTGTTGGGTAACCGCCTTATATTACTGCAAGTACTGCAAGGCCGTTGATTTCAGATATTGACATTCAGTCCGTGTTTTCATATGTTTCATCCAGAACAACAGACAGCTCGACACAAAGAGATGCTTCTGATCAATATGACGTTTTTACAGGAATTGCGTTCTCAATGAATTCCGCCATAATGAAGAAAGACCGCCGCGAACACGGGAAACCTCCCATGGCAGATGAAACACCAGCGGATAAAAATGAGATGATCAAGCCAAAACGGAGTCTTCGGTTCAAGGTCGGTGTGTTTCTGCTGATTGTGAATACGCCGATCGGCTACGGGGGGAGTGTCCTGGCTGCTGCCATTGGATTGAAAACCAGGCATCCGGCACTTGGAGCGGGTTTGGCTTTGGGCATTTACATCCTTTCCTGGAACATGCTGGGCCTTGGAATATGGATGGCCGGTCCGGAGGGAACCAAACTTGTGAAGGATCTGCGCAGGAATTGGTTTGGAAAGAACAAAACCCCGCCCGACACTGCGGATCCGTCAGCAGGATAAGCTCATCCGAACCCTCAAAGAATGTAGGCCGGCAAAGCTTTCTGAGCGTTGACGGCAGGTATTACTCGTTTGTCGACTGTAAAAAAGAATTCCAGGGCTGGCTGTTTACAAATCTTCTTGAGAATCTGTCCGTATAAAGACCCTTGGAATGCTCCTATCATGAAATTTATTCCCGGAAGGAACCTGACGGATGGACCCGTGACTCAAAACATCAATTTGCAAACACGGGTAAATCATGCAAAAAGACGGCACCGGATGATGAATGCCGTCTTTTGCTTTTTATATGTTCTGCGCCGGCTAGTGACGCACAAGCAGTACGGGGCTTTTTGTCTCCTCCATGACCTTCTCTGAAACATGCCCCAGTATCCGCTTTAAAAATCCCGTCTTCCGGCAAGCCGGCATCACAATCAAATCGACGCCTCTTTCATCCTGTTCTTTGAGGATCTCGTGAACCGGGTCCCCCTCGCGTATATCGCTGATCACCTCGATATTCTGGCCCTCGGAAAACCTGGCCAATTCCCTCTGCATCCTTTCTTTTGCCCGGATAATTTCAGACTCCTCGGCCTGTTTGACAGCCGCTGCATCCAGACAGTAATCTCCTCCGCACTGTGTAATAGGCTCGGCAACATGCAGCAAATAGATTTTAGCGTTGTATTGTTTTGCCAGTTCCAATGCCTGTTTCAGCGCTTCATCGGATTCTTCAGAAAAGTCCGTCGGTACGAGAATTCTTTTTGGTGCAAACATGACACTCGCCCCCTTTCATGTATGATCACCACTTTTATTCATCAACTCACACCAACCATCCCACTTATTTTCTTCTCTCGCCAAACGCCTCAGATCACCTCCCCTCTGGTATGTGGTTTTAAGAACCATTCTATTATCATTAAAATATGCACATAAAATGAGGAAGTCAACGGGGGTTCAACGCGCTCACCTCCGCATCGGCAGTCACAAAAGGCAAAAATTTGTATCGCAGCAGCGCCAAAATAATTGTTTTTTCTATACCGTCTGCTGCCGCGGAAGGGACCCGATCAGCGCGCAGACGGAAAATCAGCAATGATATTAGTTGTTTTATAAATCAAAGAATGTTTCAAGAAAAAATTGGTCAATAACTGTCAAACAGGTTCCACTGTTCAAACGGCCGCTGTTCGTTTTTTGACGACAACGGCGTGATCTCACGGATAAAACGGGACGGGCTCAAGGTCAGCGTACCCGCGGCGCGTGTGTAATCCAGAACAGGTGAAGACAGGTAAAGCTGGTCCCTGGCGCGGGTTACCGCGACATAAAAAAGCCTTCTTTCCTCTTCTTCCCCTCCCGGTTCCTTGAGCGCCCTCTGCAGCGGGATCATCCCGTCGGCGCACCAGATCAGAAACACATAGGACCATTCCAGCCCCTTGGCCTGATGGATCGTGCTTAAAATCACCTTGTCATCGGGCTGATCTTCGATTTCTTCCTCCCTGGACATATTGGTAAGCAAGGCTAATTCATTCAGGAAATCATCCATGCGTTCAAATTTTGCCGCAAAATTCCCCAGCTGGATTAAATCTTCCTCGCGAGCGGATGAGTCGCCATAATGATCCTGCAGGTAAGTCCGGTAATCTCCTTTATTCAACAGCACATCGATAATTTTTCCCGGGGTTCTGTCGGGAAGATCCAGGGAAAGCAGCAACAGCAATGCATCACGGCACTGTCCGGCGCCGATTTGAGAAGACTTGGGCAGGCTTTTAACAAACGTCTCTGAAATAAAAGACTCCAGCGGATTGTTCTGCCCGGCAAGCCGGCTCCAGATTTTTTCAAACGTGACCCTGCCGATTTTGGGATACATCATCAGAAGCCTTCGCCAGGCCAGCTCATCATGCGGGTTCACCAAAACCCGCATGAAAGAGGTTACATCTTTAATATGCGCCTGCTCAAAAAAACGAATGCCTGAACGGATGTCGAACGGGATGTCTCGCCTGACAAACTCCATCTGCACTTCCATCGAATGATAGTGGGCACGGTAGAGGACAGCCATTTCAGAAAACGGCACACCCCCGCGGGAAAGCTCCGTGATTCTCTGGGCGACAAAATCCGCCTGTTTCAATACATTTTGCGCGGAAACAATGACCGGCCTCATTCCTTTGCCCCGGACAGCATTCAGGGCCTTGGGAAACTGGTTTTCGTTATTGTTGATGCTCAGGTTCGCCAGATGCAGGATTTCCGGCGTACTGCGGTAGTTGGTTTCCAGTTTGAATATTTTGCAGTCGGGATATCGCTCAGGAAAATGGATGATGTTTTCAAAATTTGCACCGCGAAAAGAATAAATGCTTTGTGAATCGTCACCCACGACCATCAGGTTGCGGTGCCCTGAAGCCAGAAGATCGATGATCTGGGCCTGAATGATGTTGGTGTCCTGATACTCATCCACCAGCAGATGCAGAAAACGACCCGAAAGCGTTTGCAGCACATCAGGATGCTCACGGAGCAACCGCCGACAGTTGATCAGTAAATCGTCGAAATCCATCACGCAGAGGTCTCTCTTTTTTTGCTCGTAGCGGCAGGCAATCTGATGGATTTCCAGACTAAGATGTAAAAAAAAGGGGTATCTTGACTCAATCACCTCTTCCAGCGTGCTCTCGGTGTTCAGGGCAAGACTGATCATTTCGGCAATGATATTGTTTTTGGGAAATTTGGTCAGCTTGGTGTCAATCTTTAGTTCCGCCATTGCCTGAGCGATGATCTGACGGGCATCCTCGGTGTCCACGATGGAAAAACTGTTTGTATACCCCAGGCGGAAAGCGTAGCTCCTCAGAAAGCGGTGGGCAATGGAGTGAAACGTGCCGCCCGTGATTTTACCCGTGTAGCAATGAACAAGGTCTTCCACCCGGTTCAGCATGGATCGGGCGGCTTTATTCGTAAATGTTGCGAGCAGGATACGTTCAGCCCCGATGCCGGTTTCCAGAAGACGGGCAACCCGGTAGGTCAGGGTCCGCGTTTTGCCGCTTCCCGCCCCCGCCAGAACAAGGAGAGGTCCTCCCTGTTCTGTGACGACCCGGTACTGTTCGGGATTCAGCTCTTTTTCATACTCAATCATTGAATTATTGAGGTTTTTTAGGATTGCAGGGTTTTCTTGATATCTGCCACCGTATCTTTTGAACTGAGCGACAGGAATGTTTTCAACAATCCCTCTTTTTCATAAAAGCCGATAAGCGGGGCCGTTTTCTGGTTGTATGTTTCCAGACGGTTGGTTATCGCCTCTTCCGTTTCGTCGTCCCGCTGAATGGTCTGATGATTACATAATGTACAGGTCCCGTCTTCCTTCGGCGGATTGCTTTTGATGTTGTAAATGGCCTGACATTCGGGATTGCAGCAGGTCCTGCGAGTCGTCAGACGATCCAGGATGACATCGCGCGGGACATCCAGATTGGCGACAAAATCCAGTTTTATGTTGAGTTTGGTCAGCAGTTTCTTGAGCTCTTCCGCCTGCGGAATCGTCCGCGGGAAACCGTCCAGGATGAATCCATTCCGGCAATCCGGCTCCTGCAGTCTGGCTTCCATGATGTCCATGATTAGGGAATCCGGCACCAGGTCTCCCCGATCCATGTATTCCTTCGCTTTCTTTCCGAGAGGGGTGCCTTCTTTCACGGCTGAGCGTAAAATGTCGCCCGTTGATATCTGCACTGACCCGTCAAATTCTGTCAACAACTTCGCCACTGTACCCTTTCCCGCGCCCGGAGCGCCCAACAATATAATTCTCATGTTCTCCTCCCGATGATGCATCACTGATCTTTAGACTGCGGGGCTTATAATGCAAAAACAGCAGGCGGTCAAGTCAATTAGAAACAAGGCAAATTATAACATCAGCAAAGTTGGATAAAAAGATGCGAATCAACGGTTATCTGATTTCCATGCAGAACTTATCGATTGTTTCGGGAGGGGCAATGGGATAGTCGCCCGTATAACAGGCAAGGCAGAAACCCCCTTTTTGCATTCCGGTGGCTTTGACCATTCCATCGACACTCAGGTAGTGAAGTGAATCGAGACCGATAAACTCTGCAATGGCTTTCTCGTTTTCCTTTTTCGCGGCAATCAATTCGCCCTTGGAAGAAAAATCAATGCCGTACGGGCAGGGAAACATGGTTGGCGGACAGCTGATCACCATGTGGAGTTCCTTAACGCCGACCCCCTTAAGGTGTTTCACGCGGTTGCGGCTTGTCGTGCCGCGAACAATGGAATCCTCTACAATCAGGACTTTCTTTCCCTCCAAAAGCGTCCTGACCGGGTTGAGTTTCACACGTACACCAAAGTCGCGCATCGGCTGGGTTGGCTGAATGAAGGTTCGGCCTACGTAATGATTACGAATCATTCCCATCTCAAAGGGAATGCCGCTTTCTTCCGCGTAACCGATCGCGGCGTAGTTTCCGGAATCCGGAAACGGCATCACCAGTTCAACATCGGGACGATATTCCCTCGCCAGTTCATGTCCCAGGCGTTTGCGGCACAGGTAGACATTCTGTCCGAAAATCTGGCTGTCGGGGCGCGCAAAGTAAATCAGTTCAAAAATACAGTGGCAATGCTTCATGACGGGGAAAGGTTTCAAACTTTTGCAACCTTGCGCATCGATGATAATGATTTCACCCGGCTCAACATCCCGTATGTACTCGGCACCCACGAGATCAAATGCACAGGTTTCAGACGCCACGACCCAGCCGCCATTGAGTTTGCCTAAAGCCAGTGGCCGGAAGCCCCGCGGATCGCGGGACGCGATAATTTTGTCCCGCGTCAACATCACCATACTGTAGGCGCCTTCAACCTGCTGCAGGGCAATGGAAAGCGCCTTCTCCAGCCCTCTCTTTAAATGCGGGGCCATTAAATGGATAATGACTTCGCTGTCCATCGTGGACTGAAATATTGACCCCCGGCTTTCCAGTTCAGACCGCAGGGACTGGGCGTTTACAATGTTGCCGTTGTGCCCCAAGGCGTAATATTCCTCACCGACATGCACAAGAAACGGCTGAGCATTGGATATCGTGGAAGACCCCGTGGTGGAGTAACGGACATGGCCGATCGCGAGCGATCCGGTCAGTTTCTGTAAAATGGATTCCTTAAACACACCTGAGGCAAGCCCCATGCCTTTATGTTCAAAGACATGACAACCATCGGACACAACAATACCCGCAGATTCCTGGCCGCGGTGCTGAAGGGCAAAAAGACCAAAGTAGGTCACGCGAGCTGCATCTTCATGTCCGTAAATGCCAAACACGCCGCACTCCTCACGGGGACGACCGGATTCATTCATAGATGCATCAGATAACGTCATTTTTATGATACTCCTGCAGAGAGCATACTCCCCAGTCCTGACGGCTCATCGCTTTGGCTGCCTCGCCCAACGCCCGCGCTCCCGCCAGTGTGGTGGTGTAAAGAATATTGTAAGCCAGAGCGCCGCGGCGGATGTGATAGGCATCGCGAGACGATTTGCGGCCCACACTGGTGTTAATGACCATCTGGATGTCTCCGTTCTTGATATAATCAATGATGTGCGGCCGGCCTTCACTGACTTTTTTGACGACCGTTGCATCCATCCCGTAACGGCTCAAATGCCTGGCTGTGCCGGCAGTGGCCAGGATCTTGAACCCAAGTTTTTCAAATGTCCGCGCAATGTGCATGATCCTGTCTTTATGGTCATCATGAACGCTGATGAAGATGGACCCCGAATCCGAAACCTTGAAACCGGCCGCCATCTGCGATTTGGCGAAGGCAAGTCCAAATGACTGGTCAATCCCCATCACCTCGCCGGTAGATTTCATTTCCGGTCCAAGCCCGATATCCACTTCCGGGAAACGGTTGAACGGAAAGACAGCTTCCTTGACGGATATATGTTTTGGTTTCACGGTTTGTATAAAACCGAGTTCCTGCAGGCTTTTGCCGAGCATCACTTTGGTGGCCAGCTTTGCCAGGGGTACACCGATGGCCTTGCTGACAAAGGGCACTGTGCGGGAGGCGCGCGGATTGACTTCCAGCACATACAGAGTATCATCTTTCACAGCATACTGAATATTCATCAGGCCGATCACGTTTAGTTCGCAGGCGAGCATTCTGGTCTGTTCTTCAATCCGATCCAGCAATGATCCCGAAAGAGTGAGTGGGGGGAGGACACAGGCGCTGTCGCCCGAATGGATGCCCGCTTCTTCGATGTGCTCCATGATTCCCGCCACAACCGTTGTCCTGCCGTCACTGATTGCATCCACATCTACTTCGACAGCGTCTTCCAGAAACTTATCGATCAAAACCGGGTGGCCGGGAGAAACAAGAAGCGCTTTAGCCAAGAACGTCTGGAGCGTTTCCGGATCGTAGATGATTTCCATCGACCGTCCGCCCAGTACATAGGATGGTCGCACAAGAACCGGGTAGCCGATGTGCCCCGCGGCAACCAGCGCCTGTTCAATATTCATGGCTGTATCATTCTCAGGCTGGTTGAGGTGAAGTTTGTGGACAATCTCCTGAAACCGGTCGCGGTCTTCCGCCCGGTCAATAGCAGCGGGAGATGTTCCGATGATCGGCACACCGGCAGCTTCCAGTCCTCGAGCCAGGTTAAGAGGCGTTTGACCGCCAAACTGGACAATAACACCGTCCGGCTTTTCCGTCTGAACAACATGCAGAACGTCCTCCAGCGTCACCGGCTCGAAAAACAGTTTATCCGATGTGTCGTAATCCGTGCTGACGGTTTCCGGGTTGGAATTGATCATGATGCTCTCGATGCCTTCTTCCCGCAGGGCATACGACGCGTGGACACAGCAGTAATCAAATTCAATGCCCTGGCCGATCCGGTTCGGCCCGCCACCGATGATCGCCACTTTCTTTTTCGCCGATGGCCTTGTTTCATTCTCCTTCTCATACGTGGAATAATAATAGGGTGTATAGGCTTCAAATTCAGCCGCGCACGTATCGACCAGTTTATAAACCGGAAAGACATTTTCCTTTTTTCGCCATTCGTGAATCTCCTGTTCTGTCTTCTTCCAGAATGTGCTCAAAGCCCTATCGGAGAATCCCATTGCTTTTGCGGCTCGCAAAAGCTCTACTGTTGGTTCAGAGTTCTTCAGTTCGTCTTCCGCATTCAGAATATCTTTAATCTGGTACAAAAACCATGGATCAACCCCGGTGAGGGTATAAACCTCATCCACCCCCATGCCGTCTTTGAGAGCCTCGGCCATATAGAAAATCCTCAGCGAATTGGGCTTGATGAGTTTGCTCTTCAGAAGCGCCGTTCTTTCCTGCCGGTCCTCGGGCAAATCCTGCCCGAATCCGAAACGGCCGATTTCCAGTGAACGGATCGCTTTCTGCAGCGCCTCTTTAAACGTGCGGCCAATCGCCATTGTTTCACCGACCGACTTCATCGAAGTGGTCAGAAAATCTTCCGTTTCCGGAAATTTTTCAAACGTCCAGCGCGGGATTTTCACCACGCAGTAATCGATCGTCGGCTCAAAAGATGCCATTGTCTCACGCGTAATGTCGTTGGGAATTTCATCCAGCGTGTAACCTACTTCCAGTTTTGCAGCGATTTTTGCAATCGGGAAGCCGGTAGCTTTGGAAGCCAGCGCCGATGATCTCGATACCCGCGGATTCATTTCCACGACAATCATCTTGCCGGTTTGGGGATGAACCGCAAACTGCACATTGGAACCGCCGGTCTCTACACCGATTTCGCGCATGATGGCAATCGCGGCATCCCGCATGGTTTGATATTCACGGTCCGTAAGCGTTTGCGCCGGCGCTATGGTAATCGACTCGCCTGTGTGCACACCCATAGCATCGAAATTTTCAATGGAACAGATGATGACGACGTTGTCCGCCTTGTCCCGCATCACTTCCAGTTCGTATTCCTTCCAGCCCAGCACGGATTCCTCAATCATGACCTCGGATATCATACTGGCATCCAGACCTGACTTCGCAATCTCAACGAGTTCCTCACGGTTATAAGCCACCCCGCTTCCGGTTCCGCCTAGCGTAAATGACGCCCGTATAATGACAGGAAACCCGATGGCCTCTGCAATCTTCATCACTTCCGACATATTGCGTGCAAAACCGCTTTTGGGCATCCGCAGGCCGATTTTCTCTATCGCATGTCTGAATTTTTCACGATCTTCGGCTTTGTGAATCACTTCCAGGGATGCGCCGATCATTTCCACACCATATTTTTTAAGCACACCTGACTCCGCCAGTGCCACAGCAGTGTTTAGGCCGGTCTGGCCGCCCAGCGTGGGAAGCAATGCATCAGGACGTTCCCGGGCAATGACTTTCGCCACGGATTCAGGTGTAATCGGCTCTATATAGGTGCGGTCGGCCATTTCCGGGTCAGTCATGATCGTCGCAGGATTGCTGTTGATCAGGACAACTTCGTAACCTTCCTCACGCAGCGCCTTGCAGGCCTGCGTCCCGGAATAGTCAAATTCACAGGCCTGGCTGATAATGATCGGCCCGGAACCGATAAGCAGTATTTTTTTTATGTCATTTCTTTTCGGCACGTCTTTTTACCACTTTTTTCTTCATCTCATTAACGGCAATGTACCGGCTCGCATTGTTGCGAATGGAAGCTTTTTCCGGGGCTTACCCTGCCTGCAAAATGAAACGTCCGCCGGGTCGCCTGTTTGAGCGCCTGTGGCGCGAGTTTGCGAACCGGCAGTGCAGTTGAGCAGTTTCAGGGTCGGAAAAAGATTTTGAGCAGCAATGCGAGTCGGTACATCGCCTCCTTCTACTCCCACTCAATCGTACTTGGCGGTTTGGAGCTGATGTCATAGACCACCCGGTTGATGCCGCGCACTTCGTTGATCATGCGCGTGGATACACGTGCCAGCAGATCCTGCGGCAGTCTCGCCCAGTCCGCCGTCATGGCATCGTCACTGGTCACGGCGCGGATCGCAATGATATTTTCATAGGTCCGCTGATCACCCATGATACCAACGCTTTTCAGCGGCAGCAGAATCGCGAATGCCTGCCACAGCTTGTAATAGAGATTAGATGCACGTATTTCTTCAATTAGGATCGTGTCGGCCTTTCGCAGCACAGAAAGGCGCTGGATGTTTACGTCCCCGATGATCCGGACAGCAAGCCCCGGACCGGGAAATGGCTGACGCCAGACAACGTCCCGCGGTAATCCCAGTTCCTTCCCTAAAAGTCGTACTTCATCCTTAAACAAATGCTTGAGCGGCTCAATCAACTGCAATTTCATGGTTTTGGGAAGGCCTCCGACATTGTGATGCGACTTGATCACCGCGCTGGGACCGCCAAATGCCGATCGGGATTCTATCAGGTCAGGGTAAAGGGTTCCCTGGGCCAGAAATTTGACGCCCTTGACTTTTCGCGCTTCCTGATCAAATACTTGGATAAAGGTGCGGCCTATGATTTTGCGCTTCTGCTCGGGGCTGGTCACCCCCTTTAATTTTCGGAGAAAGAGCTTCCCTGAACGGACAAAACGCAACTGGATGTGCAGATGCGTTTTAAACATCTGGATCACTCGTTCTGCCTCACCCGCCCTCAGCACGCCGTTGTCCACGAAAACGCAGGTGAGCTGACGGCCTATGGCTTTGTGCAGGAGAACCGCCGCCACCGAGGAATCCACTCCGCCGGAAAGGCCCAAAATGACTTTGTCCGACCCCACCTGCTGACGGATCTCTTCCACTGCATGGCTGATAAACGATTTCATCGACCAGGTCTTCCGGCACCGGCAGATCTCAAACAGAAAATTGGCCAGTATTTTTGCCCCGGCTTGGGTGTGAACAACTTCCGGATGGAACTGCAGACCATAAAAATGATGTTTTATATCTTCGGTTGCCGCAACCTGCGTATTCGCTGTGCAGGCGGTAACCACAAAACCCTCCGGCAGCGCCGCAATGGAATCCCCATGGCTCATCCAGCATCGGCTCTTCCTGCCCACACCGGAAAAGATCCCTTTTTGCTTTTTGACCTGAAGCTCGGCAAATCCGTACTCCCGTTTGGCAGATCGGGCAACCTTGCCGCCAAGTGAATCAATCATGTACTGCAGGCCATAGCAGATGCCCAGGATCGGAATGCCGAGTCCAAAAATGTTTTTGTCCACACGCGGAGCACCTTTGGAATAAATGCTGGCCGGACCACCCGACAAGATGATGCCCTCCGGTGCGAACCCCCTAATCGCTTCCATGCCGATATCCGGCGGCTCAATCTGGCAATAAACATGGTGCTCCCGCACTCGCCGCGCGATCAGCTGATTGTACTGCGAACCAAAATCGATGATTAGAATCACGTAGGCTGCCTTCTTTCCTGTTTTGTGAATTTTACAAACTGGGTGAATAAATATTCCGTATCATGCGGACCGGGTGCAGCTTCAGGATGGTACTGCACACTGATACATCCGGGAAGTGTCATGCCTTCGGATGTTGCATCGTTTAAGTTTGTGTAGGACGTATCCGCCTTATTTGCAACCGAGTCCGGCTCGACAACAAATCCGTGATTCTGAGAGGTGATTTCCACTCTTCCTGTTGCCATATTCTTGACCGGCTGATTAATGCCGTGATGACCGAATTTCAATTTTTCCGTTTTGCCGCCAATGGCCTGGCCGATGATCTGATGTCCCAGGCAGATGCCGAAAACCGGCGTCCTCCCCAGGACGGTTCGCGCCGCATCCACAATATACGGAAGAGCCGCCGGGTCGCCGGGACCGTTGGACAGCAACACACCATCAGGTTGATAAGAAAGAACCTCGTCGCCTGTGGCAAATGACGGCACAACAACAACTTCGCAACCATTGTTTTCCAGGAGTCTTAAAATATTATACTTGACGCCGCAGTCCAGGACAACGACCCGCGGCTTTTTCGCCGTCTTTTGGGCAGGTATTTGATTTTGTGATGGTGCGCCTTTTTCCCACAGGTAGGGTTTATAGCAGGAAACCTCGCACACCAGGTCGCGTCCGACAAGCCCGGGGTATGCCCGCACCTGCTCCAGCAGCTCGCCAACATTTTTTGATTGCGTGGAAATCATCCCTTTCATCGAACCGGACAGACGCAAGCGTCGCGTCAGGGCTCTCGTATCTATGCCTTCAATGCCGATTTTACCATTCTCGTCCAGGAATGCCTCCAGACTTTTTTTCATCCGCCAGTTGCTGGGATTCGGCTGATACTCTTTGACGATGAATCCTTCCAGATGAATACCCGCTGATTCCATGTCTTCGTCATTGATGCCGTAGTTTCCGACAAGCGGATAAGTCATGGTGACCATCTGGCCTTTATAGGAAGGATCGGTAATCACTTCCTGATAACCGGTCATGCCCGTGTTAAAGACAACCTCCCCGAGGGTTTCGCCCGCACCTGCGAAAGCAAAACCCTCAAAGAAGCTTCCATCTTCAAGAACAAGCAATGCTTTACGATCTTTTCGAATCAGGGGCATATGAATGTTCAGCTGATAAACAGCATCTCCCAGAATTTCGGCAGCGGCCAGGATTCATCATCAACCATATTTTCCAGCGCATCCACATACTCGCGAAGCTCGTCCATCTTCGGTTTGACCTTGCTGCCCAGCATTTCTGCTTTTTTAGGCTCATCATGCACGGCAGACGCCGCTTCAACTTTGGACTGAATATCATGGATGGTCTTGCATATCTGATCAATCAGTCTCAGGATCTTTTTAAGGATTTCCTTCTGCTCAGAAACCACTGCGCCTGCTCCGAGAGCTTCTCTGGAACTGGTGATGGCTTTTGCCACTTTCTGCTGATAAGCCACAGCCGCCGGAAGCACCTGCGTCATGCAAATATTGTTGAGACAGTTGACCTCGATCTCCAGATCCTTGATGTAGCGTTCCACATGAATCAGGTAC
>JAQVLL010000353.1 GCA_028704195.1 Smithellaceae bacterium | reverse complement strand
CTATTCCGACAATTTTAAAAATATTTTGTATTTGTTTTTTTATAAATGTCGCGAAGAACCTCTTCTGTTGAATGGTTCAGGTGATTGTTAAAGAACTGTAAAAAATGCCGACGAATTTACATTTTTAATTTTTATCTAATCTGTGAGGCAAATTTTCTGATAAAAGAATATAATACTCCCAAAAACTTGGACAGAGCAATAAGGTGCATTTTGTTCTGATATGGGCTGCGATGCTGACTTTCAAACGGTTATCATTGCCTCTGGGTTTTGCAAGTATGTGCAATATTGTAGGGTATGCCGTGTAAAACGTATGACTAGTCGGTTAAAGTCCGACCGTGGGAGTTCGGTAGTTCACCCACGTAGCTGGAGGGAGGTGTAAAGGGTAACCTGAAGCATTAAGTTTCCTGACAAAGGCTCCGTAAGGGAGTCGAGCAAACCCGCGGGTCGCAGCGAGAGCGAACCCAGATGTAGCCTCGAAAAGCACAATGGAGTTGTCGACCCTCTCCTACATTGGGGAAGACCGCTGCATCTATCCTGACAATAACTACCAGAACCGATAGATGGACTTCCGGGGTAACAGGGGTGACACGCAGGGGCAGCCATACGCGAATGAACACGGGAGACCCTTGACGATGCTCTACAGGAGGGCAACTGGTGGATATAAGGAAACGAAGTTTCACCGGGTCGGCAAGGGAGTCGGATTTGCCCATATTACCGCTTGTATCCCAAGGACAACATAACCTTGGGAGAGGGAAGGGGCAATACTTTTATCACGTTTCGGAAGAAGTAAAGGAAAGGGGATTGCACGGAAGTGCTGAAAACCCCAGAAAACATCCGGGAACTTCAGAGGAAACTATACCGGAAGGCAAAGCAGGAGAAGGAGTACCGATTCTATCTTCTCTATGACAAGGCATACAGGTTGGACATCCTGAACCACGCCTACAGGCTTGTCAAAGCGAACAAGGGAGCACCGGGAATAGACGGTGAAACTTTTAATAGCATTGAGGAGAGAGAAGGAGGAGCAGGAGTCCCAACCAAGGCTCCTAGGTGCAAAATGCGAAGGCATCCGGAAGAAGATAATCGGTAAGCCGTATTCGGGAAAACCGAACGTACGGAATTGACGAGGGGGAGCTGGAGATAGAGCGTACAGCTACTACGCCAGTTCTCTACTCTACTGAAACGGTTGTCAAAACAAGACTTAATTAGACTCTGTCTGTCAAATCAAGTAAAGGTTGGGATAAATTATCACCGGTGCTTGTGAGATTACCCTTATTCGTCACCAATACACCCTTCCGATGGCCAAGAACCGTTGAGTTTGTGGTGGCAAAACTGGTGCTTTCTTGGAGGTCACCTTTTCCGTTTTCTCTCTCCCACTCTATAATCCTAAAAACGGCAGTTGATCAACTAAATTGTTACCGGTACCAATTTAACCGCTCAACGTCGTTTTAGGTTTAATATAGACTTCCCATTTTATTAATGCCTCGTGCTTTTCCTTTAAGTAATCATAACGGTCATAATGTACAGATTGGACGCCGGAAAGGCCGTGGCTTAATAACTGCGCCCTTATGTCGCGGCTCACGTTCATACCGGCCAGCATGGTCTCCACTGTCCGCCGGATGTCGCGTAGGTCAAACTGATCTACGCCCATTGCTGCGGCGATTTCGGTAACACGTGGTCCCAGCATGGAATCATGTATGGGGCTTCTATTTGTTCGTGAAGGGAAGAGTAGGACGGTATCTTTTGCTTTTGCCCGTTTAACAAGTTCCCCAACGACAAACGATGCGACGGGGCCGAGTGGTAAAAGATGTTCCCGCGGCGTGCGGCGTTTCCCCTTTGGATCAAGCAATCGGAGTATTTTTGTGTCTTCATTCCAATCAGTAATTTCTGCCCTCAATATCATCGCCATACGCTGTCCGCCGGAATACAAGGCTAACTTCAGGGCCATGTCAAGAGTAGTGTCACCTAAAGCCTTGATGTAGCTTTTCAATTCATCCTTGCTTAATGTCCGGTTTCCAGCCTTTATGGGAATTGTGGAAATCGGATCAACAGGATTATTCTCAATGTTGAAATTTTTGAATTCACTGGGTATTGCGGTATCGAACCGTTTCCGCGCACAATTGTAAGCGGCATTGATTGTTGACCGCAAGACACCCGCCGTTCTTTCTTTTCCGGCCTCCCGCGCTTTTTGAATCAGGGAAAAAATTTCATCGGCACTTACTTTATTTGCCGGTTTACCTGCCAGGATAGGGTCGGCTTCAAGGATATGAACCTTAATGACAGACCGCGCCGCTTTCGCTGATTTCACCTTGTCGCGGTCGTCAAGATAATCCGTGTAGGTTTCCAGAAGCACCTTTAGTGTATACTTTTGATTTGCCTCAAGTGCAGCTACTATTTCTGCTTTTTCTGCCTTCTTCTGGCGGTCTTGCTCACGCGGATCAATTCCCTTGTCAACCAATGTCTGAAGCCGCCGCGATTCTTTTCGGGCATCTTCCAACGTCCAATTTAAAACATTTCCAATTGTCCAACGGATTGTCACCCGATCTAGCTTGCTTTCAAATATAAAAGACTTCACCCCTGCCATAGTTATTCTGACGGCAAGCCTTTTCATCTCGGAATCCCAAAGAAAAAACTGGTTGGATTTTGAAGATGAAGGGAACTTCAGTTGCCGGATACGTTCGTCGGTCAATCTGACTCTTTTTGTCATACAGCCCTTATGCTTAATGAACCAAATTCTCTAATGGAAAATCTGGGATGAGTAGGGTATAATCAGCCAAAAGTTACAACTGATTTTTGATCAGTATTTTCTATGTAGCCACCATGTAGCCAAATTATTACAATATGATTCAATTGAAGTCAATTAAAAACATGCCATATAATGAATGATTTAGTAGGAATATCTGAAGAATACAATTGTTTTCAATGGAAGTAAATATAGTCTTTTATTGATTCGTAATCAGTAGGTCACCAGTTCGAATCTGGTCATCGGCTCCAGAAAAATCAAAGGTTTACAAAAACACCTGACTTCAAGTTCTGTTCCATTTAGTCCCTGTGTATCCACTTTCCACAAAAAATGTGGAGGAAGATTCTATTCACAACACTAAGAAATCCCATGGTAAAGGAAGTCCACAACTGTTTTTCCTATTGAGATATAAACAAAAGTTGTGTTTAGGAAGATAGGTGGTGTATCCATCGGTTGATTGTTTAGCGACAGTTAACCGACCACAAAAATGGAAAGGATACACACACCATGAGGAGAGATAACGTAACA
>JAQVLL010000352.1 GCA_028704195.1 Smithellaceae bacterium | reverse complement strand
GTGGATACTCCGGAGATCCGTGGCATGATTAATAAAGTGATCCACCTTGTTTCTGTGGAAGAGTCAAAGGAGTAAGTTATGGATTTGAGTTCTCTGAAAGCGCCTGCCGGAGCGACGAAAAAAAGAAAAAGAGTCGGCCGTGGTGACGCTTCCGGACACGGAGGAACATCCGGTAAAGGTCATAAAGGACAGAAAGCCCGTTCTGGCGGTAATACACGGGATGGTTTTGAAGGCGGTCAAATGCCCATGTCCCGCAGACTGCCGAAAAGGGGGTTCAGAAATCCCTTCAGAGAAAGTTATGTTGCCGTGAATCTCATGGATTTGTGCCGCGTATTTGAAAAAGGAGCGGTTATTGATGAAGCGGCAATTCTGGCAAGCGGGCTTGTCAAGAAAAAAGGCGCCGGAATCAAGATTCTGGCCAAGGGCAATATTGATTTTCCCGTAACCGTGAAGATGACAAGGATCAGTGCGGCTGCGAAAGCAAAAATTTCTGCCGCGGGCGGAATGATTGAAGAGGTAATCTGACTTGTTAGAAGGATTAGGTGGCGTTTCCAAAATACCTGAACTGCAAAGGAGAATCTTATTCACCTTTCTTCTGCTTGCCGTTTATCGTGTCGGTGTTTTCATACCGACTCCCGGAATTGACAATATGGCATTGCTGGCATTTTTTGAAGGTGCCAAAGGTTCCATGCTGGGATTGATGGACCTGTTTGCCGGTGGTGCATTGAGCACGTTTTCAATTTTCGCACTCGGTATTATGCCTTATATCACCTCATCCATTATTATTAATTTATTGACAGTTGCCATCCCGCACCTGGAGAAACTGTCCAAAGAGGGTGAAAACGGCCGCAGAAAAATAACACAGTACACACGTTACGGTACGGTCGGATTAAGTATTATTCAGGGATTCGGAATTGCCTGGGGTTTGCAGCACATGGCGTCCCCAACCGGTGCCCCCATTGTTTTAAATGCCGGATGGGGCTTTATATTTATGACGATTATTACGCTTACGTCGGGCACCTCGTTTTTGATGTGGCTAGGTGAAACCATTACGGAAAAGGGTATCGGAAACGGAATATCGCTGATTATTTTTGCGGGTATTGTGTGTAACATGCCAAGCGCCATCGGCAGCACATGGAGCCTTTACTCTTCGGGGGAACTGCATTTTATACTTCTGATTCTGCTGGGAATATTCATGATCGCGGTTATTGGCGCGATTGTTTATGTGGAAGCAGCGCAAAGAAGAATTCCTGTGCAATACGCAAAAAGAATAGTGGGGCGCAAGATGTATGGTGGGCAGACAACCCATTTACCACTGAAGATCAATTCTGCCGGCGTTATCCCGCCCATTTTTGCTTCTTCTGTCATCATGTTTCCTGCGACAATCGCCAATTTTGCGCCGGAAGGCTGGATGAAGAAGATTTCCGGATATTTAATGCCCGGCAATGTTGGATATGAAATCCTGTTTGTGGCATTGATTTTCTTCTTCTGTTTTTTCTATACGGCTGTCACGATCAAGCCGGATGACATGGCGGAAAACATGAAGAAATTCGGAGGATATATCCCTGGAATCAGGCCGGGGAAGAAAACAGCGGAATATATCGAAAATATACTGGAAAGATTAACGTTCAGCGGAGCCATTTACGTTTCCATTATCTGTGTGCTGCCGAGTATTTTGATTTCTCAGTTAAACACGCCTTTTTATTTTGGCGGCACATCTCTTCTGATTGTTGTCGGCGTTGCCATGGATACGGCAAGCCAGATTGAGTCGCATTTACTGACCCGTCAGTATGAGGGGTTTATGAAAAAAGGACACATCGCGCGAAGGCGGTAAAATATTTTTTCAGGGTTATTGTGCTCATGGTCATACTGAAGCATGCGGATGAGATAGAGAAAGCCAGGGCAAGCAACCGGATTGTCGCAGAAGTATTAAGTGTCCTTCGCGAGAAAGTCAAACCGGGTTTGACCACCAGGGAACTGGATAAAATAGCCGAGGGTATTGTAGAAAAAAGAGGAGCAAAGCCGGCGTTTAAAGGGTATCGAGGCTATCCATTTTCGCTGTGTGCTTCGGTTAATGATGAAGTTGTTCACGGAATGCCTTCGAACAGAGTTTTAACCGAGGGTGATATTATAGGGCTTGATTTTGGGGTTTACTATCAGGGATTTTATGGTGATTCGGCGGTAACGATTCCTGTCGGCAAAGTTGACGATCAGGCTGCCAGGCTGATGCAGGTGACCGAACAGAGTTTATGTATGGCAATTAAACAGGCCTGCCATGGAAATCGACTGGGTGACATATCAGCCACGGTTCAGGAGACAGCAGAATCCTCCGGTTATTCAGTTGTCAGAGATTTTGTCGGACACGGTATTGGAAAAAGTCTGCACGAAGACCCGCAGATTCCCAATTTTGGCAAAAAAGGCCGGGGCATCGAACTGAAAAGAGGAATGATTCTGGCTATTGAACCGATGGTTAATGCAGGAAAATATAAAGTAAAGATTTTACCTGACGGGTGGACAGTTATTACAGCGGACGGGAGTTTGTCAGCACATTTCGAGCATTCGGTGGCAATTACTGATAATGGACCGGAAATATTAAGTAAATTGAATTAGTTGATTCCCTGATTTAAACGACGGGAATAAAGCAGATTGATGTATGGCCAAAGAGGAAGCAATAGAAGTTGAAGGTCGGGTTCTTGAGCCCCTGCCAAATGCCATGTTTCGGGTAGAACTGGAAAACGGGCATAAAGTATTGGCGCACATATCCGGCAAAATGCGGATGCATTTTATTAAAATATTGCCGGGGGACAAAGTGACGGTAGAACTTTCCCCCTATGATTTAACCAGGGGCCGGATTACTTACAGAACCAAGTAAGAAGGGTTTTACCGGGAATAAGGAGTTGGAATCGTGAAAGTCAGATCGTCAGTGAAAAAAATATGCGAGAAGTGCAAAATTGTTAAACGCAAGGGTGTTTTGCGTGTTATTTGTGAAAACCCGAAACATAAGCAGCGTCAGGGCTAGTTTTAAACATTTCAGGAGGTTATTAGGTGGCACGAATTTCAGGTGTTGATTTACCAAAAAATAAGAGAATGGAAGTTGCTCTAACTTACATTTATGGTATCGGCAAGACAAGAGCAAAGCAGATCCTGAAAGAGTCGGGTGTCAGCCCGGATACAAAAACTGATGAACTGGCCGATTCCGAAATATCGGCGATCAGGGGCATCATCGACAAAGAAGGTAAGGTGGAGGGTGATCTGCGCCGTGAGATATCC
>JAQVLL010000351.1 GCA_028704195.1 Smithellaceae bacterium | reverse complement strand
AGTCTTCCTTCCCGGAAAAAAAGCAGGGTGGGAATGCTGCGAATTCCATACTGTGACGCGGTGACCGGATTTTCGTCCACATTGAGTTTGACGACCTTGACACCGTTGGCATAATCCGACGCGAGTTCGTCAATCACCGGAGCAAGGCTTTTGCAGGGGCCGCACCAGGGTGCCCAGCAGTCGACAAGCACGGAAGTTTCCGTGGTAAGCACTTCACGGGTAAACGAATCATCGGTGACATTAACAGGTTTGATGTCCTGCTTCGCGATAACAAGCGGCTCACCGCATTTGCCGCAAAGCGGTTTTGCGTTGAGGCGCTCTTCAGGCATCCGGTTTTTCGTTCCGCATTTCAGGCATCGGATAATCAGGTCATCAAGGGGAGCGTGGCAATTGCCGCATGTGGGACGGCCTTGAAACTTTTGTTTCGGTATGCGATTTTTGGTCCCGCAGTTCAGACAGCGAATAATGACATTGTCCGGCATAAATTTCCCCTCAAAACGATTTGATATTATCTCTTTTTTCTTCCAAAAAGGCAAATTATATCGCTATACTGACTTCACGGGGCTTAAGGATGCGAACCAGCTCGGAGGGCGACATTTTTGCAAGTAACCCCCGGGAGCCGGCATTGATAAATATTTCCGGCAAGTCAGCGATGGTCTTTTCCATGTAGACCGTCAAAGGTTTCCTCGTTCCGAACGGGGATGTACCTCCCACCATGTAGCCTGTGTGTTTGTGAGCGGTTTCCGGCTTACAGGGAGTGATGGATTTTACTCCCAGCACGCGGGCCAACGCTTTTGTGGAGACTTCCTTATCCCCGTGCATCAGGATGATAAGCGGTTTGGCGGTTTCATCTTCCATGACCAAAGTCTTAATCATGAAGTGTTCATCGACACCAAGTCGGGCAGATGATACGCGGGTTCCCCCTTTATCTTCATATTTATAGGAATGCAGCGTAAAGACTGCGTTTTTTGCTTTTAAGGCCAGAATTGCCGGTGTTGTTGGAATCTTTTCCTTCGACATGGTTTAATTATAATGATGGTCGATTAGAAAGGCAATGGGGAAATAAGGATAAAGGTTCAAGGCAAAAGGTCCGCTTCGACAGGCTCAACGACTGAAAAAACAAGGTGCAAGGGCCAAGGTTCAAGGTAAAAAAAGAAAGGCGCTAAAGCGCCGTCAATAAAAAAGCCGCTGCTCCGAAGGAGCGTACGGTTCACCATGTAATCCTTGTTCCTTCACCTTGGACCTTGGGTCTTGTCTTTTGAGCCTTCTTTTTCTTGTGTTCTGGTTACACCTTCGTGTCACTTTGTGTCCCGATGGGTCGGAATGATTCCCATCGTCAGGATTCATCATAAACAAAATTCTTTATATCATTTCCTCAAGCAGATACTTTTTTATTGACAAAAAGCTGAACAACGTTTAGAAAAACCCGTCTTCAAATTTTTACTTAAAAAAACAAAATTATAGTTGTTTCGACAATGGCGTCGTGTGCGGAGTTCTGTGCATTGAGCGGCACAGGCATCGGGAATGATCATTCGGTGGATGATCTGTCGTGGCATAAACACATGGCAAAACCGTTGCAGAGTTGCGAAGCAATGCCATAGGTTGATGGGTTATATTGCAACGGGCGGATCAACAAAGACGTTACACGGAGGATAGTTATGCGGACACTGACAAAACTTCTGATCGCAGTGATGATCAGCCTGATCCTTTGCGGATATTCAGATGCCGCTGAGAAAAGAACACCTCTTAAGCCAACAGAAACAACGAAAGGAGCAAAACAGGGAATGAAGACCTACTACATGGGCAGATTTGCCATCGACCTTCCGGCAGAGTTTAAACTGGAGATCCAGAGCCAAAAGATTCGATATGCGGAGGTATCCGACTTCAAATGGAAGGAAAGAGACCGTGCCAAAGAAAGAGAATCTCTCTGGGTGCAAAAGATATCTGAGATCAAGAAACTGAAACTGCCCAAAGGTAAAGATCGGATAATCATAGAAGAAGTAAATATCCCTAATTTAGGTAAATGGGCAAAAGGAATTTTATATTACGGGAATTATGTTTCACCTAGGACTCTGTATTGGACGGTTCTTTTAGATTGTGGTGACACTGGTATTTGGCTGCAGATTGATGGTATAAAAAAAGATCAAATGTCTAATCATTTTGTCAAGCTTCTTTCCCATTACCAATACGGTTTCGACAATTTGACGAAGGATTCTTTTTGCCTGAATCATGGAAGAATCGAACTCCCCTATCTGGAGCAGGAAGACATCTACGCCCGTTTTGCCGGACCGATGGGCATGAAACTGGAGATTGAAATGCATGAAATTCACAGAGAACCACAGTATGGCGGAATCATTTCTCGAACAGCAGCCGCTATGGCAACAGGTTTTGCGACGGGTATTGATATTGAAAAAATACGATCAAGGGAAAGAATAATAGCAGGCTTGGATGGAGAAGAAGAAATCTTAAAAGGTGATGATGGAAGAAAGAAAGACCTGAGTTTTGACTGGGAATACTTGGGTAAAGTTGAATCAGGCGAACAACCATGGATTCAAATTACTGTTGATACAGAGCCGGACAATCTGGATGAAAAGACAAATATCTGGGACCATGCGCTGGATTCATTCCGTCCGGCCTACAAGCGTTAATGGAATCAAGACAGTAGAGGACTCGTCATGTCAGGTTTAACGAAAATTATCGAAGTAAGAGCCAGAGACTTGAAAAAAGCAGTCGAAGGACTGGAAACAGAAAAGCGAAACCGGATTGTGATCGAGCGCGACGTGCTGCCCATCATCTTTGTGCCCGGCATCATGGGCAGTCGTTTGAAAAATCAAAAAGAAAAAAAGGTATGGGACCCGGATGATAAATGGTTCATGTTGAAAAATTATGGTCATCGAAAAGCTGATGCCGAATTAAAGAAAAATATGATTATCGGCCAGAAATTCGACCCCTCCTACCTGGAGGTATTTAACGATGACAAGAAGCACAACAAGGTCTTAATCCACGAAAAGGACAAGACTCGCGATAAACGGGGCTGGGGTGGCGTTTACTGGAACAGCTGCGGGGAATTCCTCAAGAAATTGCAGACGAGGCAGTGGGACCAGACCGTGAATCTCTTTTTCGAGTTTCCCGTCCATGTCTTCGGCTATAACTGGACCGCCTCCAACGACCTGGCCGGACAAAAGCTTGCCGCGGAAATTGACCGGGTGATCCAACTCTATCGGGATATGGGCCGATATTGTGACGATGTGATCCTGGTGACCCATTCCATGGGGG
>JAQVLL010000350.1 GCA_028704195.1 Smithellaceae bacterium | reverse complement strand
CGGGCGAAAGGCTTTCTGGTCTTTCACGCTGGAAGTCAACTCCGATGTGCTGATTCCGCGCCCTGATACGGAAGTGATCGTGGAGGAAACGCTGACTGTCTTTGGCGCACAGCCTGTCGATCAGCCGCACATTCTGGATATCGGGACGGGCAGCGGTGCAATCGCCCTGGCCCTGGCCGCAGAAATTCCCGGGGCGCAAATCACGGCCACGGATATTTCAGGTGCTGCGCTTGCGGTTGCAAAAAAAAACGCCCTCTCCCTGGGACTGGATCATTACATTACCTTTCTGTGTGGTGATCTGTTTGCTCCAGTCCGTGGCACCTTTGACCTGATTGTTTCCAATCCTCCCTACATCGGTGCCGTTGAGTACGAAACCCTTCCTGCGGGAGTGAGGGATTTTGAGCCGCGTCTGGCGTTGTTTGCCGGAAAATCAGGATTTGAATTTTACGAAAATCTGGTATATCAGTCAAAAAATTACCTGAAAGAAAAGGGCTGGCTTTTGCTCGAAATCGGAGATAAGCAGAGCCAGGAAGTGCGCACAATCATGGAAATGAGCGATTTTTATGACGCAATCAGCGTACGCGCCGACTATGCAGGACTATCTCGAGTTATCAAAGGAAGGAGAAAATAATTGGATAAAATAGTTGTTCGCGGCGGTAAATCGCTGCATGGAAATGTGACGATCAGCGGCGCGAAAAATGCGGCCCTGCCGGTTCTGACAGCGGCGCTTTTGACCGAAGAGACCTGCACATTTTCCAATATTCCCGATCTGGTTGATATCAAAACCACTTACAAGCTTTTGAGAAATATGGGTGTTCAAATAGAAGGCAACAGCACCATACAAATCAGCGCCGAAAAAATCACCAACAGCGAAGCACCCTACGATCTGGTCAAAACGATGCGCGCCTCGATCCTGGTTCTGGGGCCGCTGGTTGCCCGCATGGGCAAAGCCCGGGTGTCGCTCCCGGGTGGATGCGCCATCGGCGCCCGGCCGGTCAATCTGCACATCAAAGCCCTTCAGGACATGGGTGCTTCCGTGGAATTGCACGGCGGCTACATTGAAGCAAAGGCAGACAGGCTCAAAGGCGCGGATATTTATTTTGACCTGCCGACAGTCACCGGAACGGAAAATATCATGATGGCGGCGGTGCTGGCCGACGGCACCACCGTTCTCAATAATGCTGCACGCGAGCCGGAAATTGTGAACCTGGCAGAAGTCCTCAGGGGCATGGGGGCCAAAATCAGCGGTGCAGGCACGGATGTCATCACGATCACCGGCGTTACGTCATTGAAAGCTGCTGATGCATCCATTATCCCCGACCGCATCGAGGCCGGTACATTCATGATCGCAGCGGGAATCACCAATGGTGAAATCAACATCCTGGGATGTAATTCACAGCACCTGGAAGCCCTGATCAACAAGCTGCGGGACACCGGCATGACCATCGCTCCCATCGATGGAGGCCTGAAGGTCTCAGCCGGCCCCAAAATCCACAGCGTGGATGTGAAAACGATACCCTATCCAGGGTTTCCAACAGATTTGCAGGCGCAGATCATGGCATACATGGCTATCGGCAGTGGTCTTTCCGTCATTACGGAAACCGTTTTTGAAAACCGTTTCATGCATGTAAGTGAACTGATCCGCATGGGCGCGGACATCACGATCCAGGGCGGCAGCGCCATTGTGCGCGGGGTCCCGACCTTGTACGGAGCACAGATCATGGCCACGGATTTGCGCGCTTCCGCCTCACTGATCCTGGCGGCCCTGGTCGCTGAAGGCACGACGGAAATTTCCCGAATCTATCATATCGACCGTGGCTACGAGGGTATTGAAAAGAAATTGTCCGCACTGGGTGCGGACATTAAAAGGGTGAAACAATAATATGAAAATCATCCACGCAGACGCACCTGAATTTCGTGAGTTTTTTCAACGATTACGCCAGCGGGGAGGTTCTTTTTCCCCGGAAATCATCTCCTCGGTCTCCCGAATCGTCCACGATGTTTCCATTAAGGGCGATGAGGCACTTTTTCGCTACACCAAAGAGTTTGACGGACACGACCTTACCGCGGAAACGGTCGAAGTCACCCACAAGGAAAAACAGGAAGCCCTGAACAGGGTGAAACCCGAAGACCGGGAGGTCATCGCGCTTGCCGCCCGACGGATTGAAGAATATCACCGCCACCAGTTTGCCCAGGGATGGTCGATGGTTGATCAGGAGGGCGCGGAAATGGGCCAGCTCGTATTGCCCCTGCTGCGGGCAGGCATCTATGCCCCCGGAGGCAAGGCATTTTATCCTTCGACTCTGCTGATGGCGGCAATTCCGGCGCGTATTGCCGGTGTCAGGGAGATTATCCTGGTCAGTCCGGTAAAGGGAGGTCAATTAAATCCCCTGATTGCCGAATCAGCGGAAGTTTCGGGCGTCGACCGCATTTTCAAGATCGGCGGCGCCCAGGCAATCGCCGCCCTGGCTTACGGCACACAAACCGTCCCGCGCGTGGATAAAATTGTTGGCCCCGGCAACGCCTATGTTGCCTCGGCGAAAAAACTGGTTTTTGGGCAGGTCGCCATCGATATGATCGCCGGTCCCAGTGAAGTGGTCATTATTGCCGATGAAACCGCCAATCCCGCTTTCGTGTCAGCGGACATGCTGGCACAGGCCGAACATGATGAAATGGCGGCGGCCATTCTGATAACACCTTACCCGGATCTGGCAGATGCTGTGGCAGCGGAAATTCAGAAGCAGCTGCAGAAACTGCCCAAGAAAGAAATTATTCAAAAATCTCTTTTACAATGCGGAGCCATCATCATTACATCCGATGTCTTCCAGGCCGTCGAGCTGGCCAATCTGTTTGCGCCTGAGCATCTTGAACTGATGGTGGAAAATCCCAAGGGAAGCTTAGGACAGGTGCGCAACGCGGGTTCCGTCTTCCTGGGATCCTACACACCGGAAGCCCTGGGCGACTATATTGCCGGCACAAACCACATCCTGCCGACAGAAGGAACAGCAAGGTTTTCCTCACCCCTCGGCGTGTATGATTTTTACAGGCGAATGAGTGTGCTTTCTTTCCCCAGGGAGGCGTTTGAGAAGCTGTCCGGATCGACGAGTCATTTTGCCCGGATGGAAGGACTCGACGCGCACGCCAGTTCTGTGGACATCCGCATGAAACACCGAAAAGAGCCGTAGCCTCATCGAATTCTCCCCGGCCCTGCCGGGCGCACCAAACAAAAGGGCCCCGGAGGGGCCCTTGAAATATTTCCTGCTGCAAAGATTCCGTCTG
>JAQVLL010000349.1 GCA_028704195.1 Smithellaceae bacterium | reverse complement strand
AAACAGTAACAAAAAAGCCGGTTGTAAAGAAAGTTGCAGTACGAAAAGTTGCCGCTAAGAAACCGGTTAAGAAAGTGGCGAAGAAAAAATAAATCATAACACAATCTAAGAAAAAACCGGAGCCGATCGCCCTGCTCCGGTTTTTTTTGCCCGCCGTTTTGTCCTCTCCGGAAAAATCTTTCCCGGCCGACATCAATTACCGCCTGAATAGCCCATACTTGGCCGTTGTTAAATTTTTTCAACACCGGTAGGCCACTCTGAAATTGGCAATTACATGCGACTTGGTATTAATACTTGCGTCCGGTCATACAAATCATGTAGAATTCAGCTGGAGGATATTCGATGACTCCAATAATCAAAACCAGCCAGACCAAACAGATTCTTGAAGCCTTGAAAAAAGCCGCGGATGGCGACTATTCCGCAAGACTTGATTTCGCATCAGAAGACGAAGACACGGGATTAATCGCCGATGCCGTCAATGAAATGCTTAAGAATGCAGGCCAGAGAATGACCGGTATCCATGAGGAATTGGCGCGGCTGAGAAAAGACTCAAAACGTTACCGGAACATTCTCGACAGCATGCAGGAATCTTACTATGAAGTGGACTTTAAGGGGAATCTCCTTTTTTTCAACGACGCCGTCATCCGCGAGCTGGGTTATACCGAAGAGGACCTCCTCGGTATAAATTTCCAGAAGCTCGTGGATGAAGCCAAGGCCAAAAAGATATACGATATTTTCCATCAAGTGTTCCTGACCGGTCAGACCGTCAAAAGTTTCGACTGGGAGATTTTGAAAAAAAACAAGGAAAAATTGGATGTGGAAGCGTCCGTTGCCTTATTGCGCGACGCAAATGACAAGCCCATCGGCTTTCATGGCGTTGTCCGGGACATTTCTCAGCGAACGCAGGCAAAAAAGGATCTGATGCAAAGTGAGGCAAAGTACCGCAATATTCTTGAAAACATGGAAGAGTACTACCTGGAGACGGACCTCAGGGGCAACTTTATCTTTTTCAACGACACACTTTGCCGGATGCTGGGATACACCCGCGAAGAACTCCAAAACATTAATTATCGTAGAATCATTCCCCCTGAACAGAACCAGCATGTTTTCGCGACAACCAATGAAGTATACCGCACGGGTAAAACAAAAAATATTATGCACCACACCGTCCTGACCAAAGACGGTTCCATCCGTCACATCGAAAGATCCATCGTGCTGATGAGATCGGCAAGGGGAGAGCCTATCGGCTTCAGCGGGATTGGAAGGGATGTCACCAACAGGCTTGAAACGGAACGACTTATCCAGCAAAACGAAAGACACCTGCGCCTGATCACCGATAATATTCGCGACATCATCTGGACAATGGACTTTAATCTGTGCTTTACTTATTTAAGTCCCTCCGTCCTGCACATTACCGGTTTCACACCCGAACAGGTCATTAAGATGCCCCTTACATCTCTGCTACCTCCGGACACCCACAGGATGGTTGAGCAAATGCTGGACGAAGAACTAAATGAAGAACTCTCCAGGGAATCAAGAGGAGAGGCCATTGACCAGAAAAAGACCGTGACGTTTGAATTACAGATCATGCGAAAAACGGGCGAATACTTCTGGGTCGAAAACAGAATAAGCTTCAACCGCGATGAAAACGGCAAACCTTTTGAGATTCTGGGTGTAACAAGAGACATATCCGAACGCAAAAAAGCCGAAGAAGCCCTGAGGGAAAGCGAGAAACTCTACCGGATGATTGTTGAAAACATGAGCGATGCCATTGCGACGCTGGATTTAAATTTACAATACACGTATCAAAGCCCGTCCATAGAGCGCATTACGGGTTACTCTCTGGAAGAGCTTAAAAATCTCACAGCCAGAGAAAGATTGACGCCGGAATCCAGAGTTATGGTAGAAAAAATACTGGCGGAGGCACTGAACTACGACTCCAGGAAGAAACCCCGCCGGTTCGGAACTCAAACAATGGAAGTGGAAGCCTACCACAAAGACGGAGGAACCATCTGGCTGGAAATCACCGCCAATTTTACACGGGATGAAAACGGAGAGGCAACGGGAATACTGATCACAAGCAAGGACATCAGCGAGAGGCGAAAGACGGCACAGGAAAAGGACAAACTGGAAAAACAGCTGGTGCAGGCGCAGAAGATGGAAACCATCGGAAGGCTCGCAGGAGGGATCGCGCATGATTTCAACAACATGCTCAGCGTCATCCTGGGATATGCCGATCTGGCCAAACTGCGTCTGTCCGATAATCATCCCGTGTTGAATGACATTGCCGAAATCAAAAAAGCCGCCATCCGTTCGCGTGACATCACAACCCAACTGCTGGCATTTTCCCGCAAGCAGATCATTTCTCCCAAAGTCATCGACTTAAATGAAATGATTACCCATACGAACAAAGCGCTGGTCAGCCTCATTGGAGAAGACATTCACCTGACCTGTCATCTGGAGGATAATTTACAGATGATCAGGATTGATCCGATTCAGATTGAACAAATCCTCATGAATCTGGCCGTGAATGCACGTGACGCGATGCCCGGCGGGGGCATGCTAACAATTACGACCACAAACATGCGCGCAGATGATTTCTATTGTGGAAAATATGAAGGCTTTGCCCCCGGGGACTATGTCTGCCTGTCTGTCAGCGACAACGGCACAGGCATGGATAAAGACATTTTACTCAATATCTTTGAACCTTTCTTCACAAACAAGGAAACCGGTAAAGGAACCGGACTGGGATTGGCCACGGTTTACGGCATCGTTAAGCAAAACAACGGCGTGATCAACGTATACAGTGAACCTGCGTACGGGACAACGTTTAACATCTATTTACCGGCTACGACCATGGGAAAAAATGTTCAGGGAGAACCTGAAAAGGAACAGGTCCTGACCGGAAAAGGAAACATCCTGCTTGTGGAAGACGATCCGATGGTCCTGAAAATCACGGAAGGAATGCTGGAATATCTCGGCTATGATGTGATTGTCGCAAAAACCCCCATGGAAGCGATAGCCGTCTGTGAAGATCCGGCCACATCCATTGATCTGGTGATTTCCGACGTGATTATGCCCGTCATGAGCGGGAAAGAATTAAGAAACAAACTCGCGGGAATACGACCGGACATAAAGGTGCTGTTCATGTCCGGCTACCCGGCCAACATCATTGCCCATCACGGTGTGCTGGAAGAAGGTGTGCAGTTTATTGAGAAACCCTTCACCCTCGAATCTCTGGCAGCTAAAGTAGCCGAGGTAACAGCAGCAGGAGGGCCATCAC
>JAQVLL010000348.1 GCA_028704195.1 Smithellaceae bacterium | reverse complement strand
GGACTCTTCATAACTTGAAATAACCGCCGGAGATGGCAATTTTGATTTTCATCATCTGTCTTTTTCTGAAAAATTTCTCTAAATTTGATTACCAGCAGTATGTTCAACTTTTTCAAAGGTCACAAAACCATCTAAAGAAGAGTTTCAATAATTCAAAAAACAACACCATTGCTTTATTCATTCATTAAGGAGTTTATGATGAAAGCTTTCATCGAACCGCCAAAGTCCATCCCATTTTATCTGAGGATCGGCATCTGGATTTCCCGAAAAGTAACCGGTCGCGATCTTTTACCCGGAAAACTGCTGGCATGGTATCCCAAGGCAGCCATCAGTTCCGGCATAATGGAAACCCTGGTTGCCCACAAATACAAGACGTTGAATAAACGCATACTCAAGTTGGCTCGCTTGCGGACATCTTTTACCGTCGCATGTCCATTCTGTATTGATATGAATTCTTATGACTATGATCAATTTGGAATCACGCCAGAGGAACTTTCGGCATTACAAGGAGGAATCGCCATTGCATCGGTGAATACATTTTCTCTGCGTGAAATTATTGCAATGGAATATGCTGTTTTAATTTCCCGATCACCCCTGTTATTTTCGGAAGACTTCGTCGATAAACTAAAGGCAAATTTTACCGAACGGGAAATTGTGATTCTGGCTAGCACGGCCGCGCAGGTTAATTACTGGGCCCGTTTGCTTCAGGCTTTGGGCGTTCCCCCTGCCGGCTTTTCAGAACACTGTGAAATTCAAGGGACATAACATCTGATTATGCCCGACCAGGGGTGTCCTTCATGGCACTCCGTTCAGTTCAATCCGGTTTCGTCCCGATGCTTTCGCTTTATAGAGGGCATCGTCGGCGCGTTTGAGAAAACTGTCCTGAGTGTCGCCTGGTGAAAAGAGGGTAATGCCGAAGCTTGCGGTCACTTGCCTGCTGATTCCCTCAAAAGATTTGTCCTGAATCGCTTTTCGGATTCTTTCCGCGCATTGCAGCGTCGCAGCAGCCGGTGAAAAGGGAAGAATGAGGACGAATTCCTCTCCGCCGAAGCGGGCAACGATGTCTTCCTTTCGGCACATCGAGCGCATCGTTTGCGCGAGTCCAGCCAGAACTCTGTCTCCCCCGTCATGACCGAAAGTGTCATTGATCGATTTGAAATGATCAATATCGATCATCACCGCTGAAAGTGGATAACCGTGGCGGCTGGCTTTGGATATTTCCACGTCAAGACGTTGCATGAGCTGACGTCGGTTGGCCAGCCCCGTTAACGGATCCGTGTTCATCAACTGCGTAATTCTCGTATTTGCGGATTCCAGTTCCCGGTTTTTTTTATTCAGTTCCCGTGTCAGGTCCGTCAGTTCGTCCGTGAACTGTGACATCTTCGCCACCATTTCGTTGTTAGTATGACGAAACGTGTGAGCGAAAATGATGCGACGGTTGCCGATATCCATCATGTGTCCCGATATAGTTTGCTCCAGCGAATTATTCAGGACAAAGGAAAAGCGCACGTCCTGGTAGATCCGGGTTTCTCCAACTCCATCTGTGGGGAGGCGTTCAGCAAGAAAAGCGTTGATGGATTGGCCGATAGGCTTTTCTGTCAGCCCGGCGTTTTCCATAAAAAAAGAATTGCAGTCGAGAATCGTTCCTTTTCTATCGAGGAGAATTATAGCCAGTCTGCCACTGGTCATAAGGTAATTGACAACGACTTGCGGATTTTCATCCAACAGAGTACTGAGAGCTGAGATTTGGCCGGATTCTCTCACCATGCCTGAACCTGCCGGATGGCGTTTTGCGGTGTGTCTGCCCAGGCGTCCGCGCCGATTTGCTCCCACAGATGCGGAGCTGTGTCGAAAGCCGCGCCGCCCACCATGATTTTGACGGAATCCAGTTCGGGAATGGCCCGGATAGAGGAAATGCTCTCCGAAGCCTTGTCAATAGAAAAAGGCATGGTCAGAGAAATGGCCACAAATCGCGGCCGGGTTTTCCGGATCAGGTCGATCAACGACTCGGCGGGAGTATTGGCGCCCAGAAAAAGAACATCCCATCCATCCGATTCCAGCATATCGGCTAGCAGTCTTGCCCCCAGCTCATGGTATTCGTTGGGTGCGGAAGTGACGATGGCCTTCCCTCTGGCGGTCAAGGAGAAGGGAAGTTTTTCATAAAGGGCGGCAAGAATTCTTCCGACGAGTGATGTGGCCAGATGTTCTTCAGCCGTGCTGATCTTGTCGTTTTCCCAAAGCCTGCCGATTTCATACATGACCGGTTTGATGATGCCCATATAGAGGGCCTCCTGACCGTTTTCCCGCCCAAGGACCGATTCGGCGATTTTCAAACCGCCTGCATAGTCAGCCGCCAGAAGGAACGCTCCGAATTTTCTGCGCTCATCGGCGAGTTCCGGATACGCCACGGTATCTTCAGGTGTCAGGGCGGAAAGATCGATCAATGTGCGGTGGTGTTGAAGCATCCAGTCATAAACAGCAATGATTTCAGCAGCCGCTGCGGGCGGCAGGTATTCATTGACGGCATTTTTCCATGCTTCGAGTTCTACGGGAAAGTAATCAAATGAAAAACCATGCGCGCGGTAGGAGCGGTATATCCAGGGCAGGGTTTTGGCCAGCATGTCAAAACTTTGGTATTTAAAAACAGTGGAGAGGAAATGTATATGGTTGCGGTGGTTGTTGTACATCATGCTCAACGGATTTCCGCCGATGAGCGAGGAGATTTGAGGATGGTCGGTCATACGCGTATTGACCTCGTCAAGCATCACATCTCTGGCTTTAACATAAGAGGCGGCTGCCTCTGCGCCGATGCGCAGTGTCTTCTGTGCTTCCATTAACAATTGCTCTGAATTCATATTTCCTCCTTGACGGGAAACATTAAAAACATACGGTTAATTTGCATAGAACGACGCCTGCTTGATCAGGATGCTTTATTATTTCTTCCGCTATTTACTTCATTTCCATTATCTATCATTATTAATCCCCACCGCTTTTCCAGGCAATATTTCGTAATAAAATCATACGTCGTTCTGCAAAGATTGCAAGAATAAAATAGTGGATTGCTGCGTAAGTTTTTGTCCTTGTAGCTCTCGCCTCATATTCAGGCGGTATGGAGCAATTCCCTGATATGCTTACGTTGTTGCAGCATCCAGCAGTAATTGAGCGAATCGTTCCGGCATACGGGCGGCGATTCCGGTTATGGCCATTTCACCGCAGCTGTGCGCAACCAGAATAACTTTAGATTGCCGGATTTTTTCGATGATCGATAAAATCTGTTCAATATGAT
>JAQVLL010000347.1 GCA_028704195.1 Smithellaceae bacterium | reverse complement strand
TAGCCTCCAAGGTGACGGGACTGGCTGTCCAGATTCACGGCGGCTACGGATACAGCAAGGAATATGACGTGGAACGTTATTTCCGTGACGCCAAGGTCACGGAAATTTATGAAGGCACGAGCGAAACCCAGCGAATGGTGATTGCCCGTGCCATACTGTCTCAATCGATGATGTGAAACCTATGTTGAATATTGTGGTGTGTATCAAACAGGTGCCCATGGTCACCGAACTGCCGTGGGATGAAAAATCCGGAACGCTAAGAAGGGACCTTGCAGCGGGAATGATGAATCCGGCCTGCAAACACGCGGTGGAAGCAGCCCTGCAAATCAAGGAAACTCAGGGCGCGTCCATTACGGTTATGACCATGGGTCCGCCCGCGGCGGAAGAAGTGCTGCGCGAAGCGCTTGCCATGGGAGCGGACCGTGGCGTCCTCATCTGCGACAGAATGTTGGCCGGCGCCGATACCTATGCGACCTCTTTTATTCTCGCGTCGGCGATTCGAAAAAAATGCCCTTCCTGTGATCTGATTCTGTGCGGCGCTTATACCTCGGACAGCGAAACGGCTCAGGTCGGCCCGCAGCTGGCGGAGGAGTTGAATCTGCCGGCGGCGGCCTACGCGGAAAATATCGAGGTAAACAGCAGGACGCTGAGGGTTCGCCGCCTGGTGGATCATTTCCGGGAAACGCTGGAGATGGAATTGCCGGCTCTGGTGACAGTTTCCATGGAAAGATATCAGCCGCGCTACGCATCGTTTTCAGGTTTAGATAGGGCTTTTACGCGGGCGGGTATCTCCGTTCTAAATGCCGAGAAGCTGGGTATTGCATCGGCGGATCTTGCAGGGCAGGGATCCCGAATCAGGGTGCGCAACGTTTTTGTCCGAAAAGCGCAAAAAGAAAATATGATGATAACGGGAGCGGCAGTAAGGGCTGCGAACGAATTTCTGGACCGGTATGAGGGGAAAATCGGCGCGGCGATCGGCAAATCCATCGAGGCAAAAAAGTAACGACGACAACAGGCGGATGCGGGTCCACTCATGATGAACAAACAAAAAAGTATCTGGGTATTCGGCGATTACCGCAATTACTACCAAAACCGGGTAACGCTGCAGCTGCTCTCCAGGGCGGTTGATCTTTCGCGCACACTGAAAGCGGAAGTCTGTGCGGTTTTGTTCGGTCATGACATTGAAGAATGGATCATGGAGTACACCGCGCACGGTGCGGATCGTGTGCTGGCCATCGACCATCCGTCCCTCACCAGCTACAGCACGGAGAACTATCTTGCACTGATAGAAAAACTGGCCAGGGAAAGAGACCCGGACATCATTCTGATCGGCGCGACGGATTTCGGCCGGGAATTCGCACCGCGACTGGCTAAACGCCTGCAGACGGGATTGTCGGCCGATTGCGTCGGTTTGGACATCACGTCCGAGGGACTGCTGGTGCAGGTAGCGCCTTCGTTCGGCGGCAACATGCTGGCGGAAATCGTTACGGAGCGTCATCGCCCTCAGATGGCCACCGTTCGCCCCGGTACCTTCAAGGAAATTCCACATAACAATGAAAGAACCGCTATCGTGGAGCGTCTGCCGTTGCCTGCCGATCTTCCCGCCTCGCGGGTCCGGCTGGTGGAGTATGAACGGGCGGTGCAGCGGGAACACACCATCGAAAACGCTACTGTGATTGTCTGTGGCGGCCGCGGCATGGGCAATAAAAACAATTTTAAAAAGCTCGATGAACTGGCCGGACTTCTAGGCGGAGATGTCGGTGCGACAAGGCCCGTGGTTTACGCGGGCTGGGCCGGACATGATTCGTTGGTCGGTCAGGCGGGAAAACATATCAAGCCGAAAATTCTGTTTTCCTTTGGCATCAGTGGTGCCATTCAGCACACTGCGGGCCTGGGCGAAGCGGATTTTATCGTTGCGATCAACAAAAATCCTCAAGCAACCATGATGAAAATGGCGGATGTCGCCATCGTGGCCGATAGCGGCGATTTACTCCGTCACCTCATCAGAGAATTGAAAAAAAGGATCCGGGAATGAGGAAGCCGTTATCTTGCGGCTGACGCCCCGTGTTTTTTGCTTCTTGTAACCGTCAGCGGGAAGATGCCCTTTCGGACAGAGCGCACGTCTTCAATTGTGAAAAATGCAAGCGGATTGCACGTTCTGACGATTTTGAGCACCCGGTCAATGTCTTTTCTTTTGACAATTGTAAAAATGATTTTTACCGGTCCCATGACGCCCTGTGCGTCTATGTGTGTGACGCCGTACTGATTCGTCTTCAGAACTTCAATGAGATTCAGGGCCTCTTTCTGGGTGATGATGCGGATGACCACGGTGCCGATAGCCATTTTTTCTTCAAGGATAATCCCGATGAAGTTACCCATTGCAAATCCCGCTGCATAGGCGACATAACACGCCGGATTTGACAGGTTATGAAAAATCTGGCTGATGGCCATGAGCCAGATCAACACTTCAAAAAAACCGATTATCGGCGCGGCAAACTTCATTCCGCGCGATACATAAATAATGCGAAGCGTGTCGAGCGTCACATCGCCAATGCGGGCCATGAAAATTAAAGCCGGTAAAATTAAAAATTTAAATATCTCGGAATGATAAATTGCAGCAATGTCCATGTTGATGATTCCAGTCGGGTGAAATTTGTGACATTATAAGCATATAAAACCTTTATGTCAACAAGGGCGCTTCCTCAGTATTGAGCCTTTTGGTTTCAGATCCCGTACCGTAACGGAGAAAACGGATATTTCCCATAAAAGGTTGACATCAATGATTGATGATATATAATTCCAAACCATCAACGGAAAGGTTTTCTTTATGAACGCATACAAAAATATCATATACGCGATCAATCTCAACGATGAAAACATTACATCAATCGTTTACGCTTTGGAATTTGCCAGGCTGTTCAACAGCCGGATTCACATTGTCTATGTCAATGATCCGCAGGCCGGCTATCGCCACCCGACAGACCGGGAAGACGCGGTAGCCCTGAAGGTCAGGGAGGCGGTGCCCGAATCTCTGCTGGAAAATCTGGACGTTGTCTACGCCGTATCCAAAGGAAATGCAGCGGAAGAAATCGTCCGATACGCGCAGGAGCATCAGGTCGATCTGATCATGGTTGGACATAAACACCGCGGCAAGCTTTATTCAACTCTTTTTGACAGCAATGATGTAAGCATCATTGACGAAGCAATGCTGCCAGTTTTAGTCATACCGGAAAAGTAGAGTTTCTTCATCGTTTAGCCATCCGGGAAATTGCGTGAAGCATTGCCGGT
>JAQVLL010000346.1 GCA_028704195.1 Smithellaceae bacterium | reverse complement strand
CTTTAAGTGATACGCGTTTTTCTTTGGCCATTTTTATTATATCGTGGGGCAAATATAAAACTAAATCGGTTTAGCAAATATATTTAGCACAATATTTAACTTTAATTAACTATAAAGCCGGATTGGCACTATTTCCTGATCGACCTGTATAGCTGAACTCAACGCACACAACTAATGCCAAAAGAGTGATAAAATTCACAGTATTGGCACTTAAAGTGTGATTTTTCAATAAAAAGCATTATATTTGCACATTCTTTAAAAGTTCAAACCTATCATGCAAATTCACAGAGATATCACTCAAAAACTCATCGTCTGGAAACAAAGCTCCAAACGAAAACCTTTAATCCTGCAAGGAGCACGACAGGTCGGAAAAACATGGATTCTAAAGTCCTTCGGTCAACAAAATTTTCCAGATATGGCTTACTTCAACTTTGAAGCACAGCCTGATTTGAAGCAATTCTTCCAACAAACCAAGGAGCCTAACCGTATTATCAGAGATCTTTCACTTGTAGTCGGGAAACCAATCGTTCCGAACGAAACGCTGATTATCTTCGATGAAATACAGGAGTGCAATGAAGCTTTGAATTCATTAAAATATTTTCAGGAAGAAGCACCAGCATTTGCTATTGCCTGTGCAGGCTCATTATTGGGTGTTGCGTTAAATAGGGGCGCCTCATTTCCGGTTGGAAAAGTCGACTTCCAAACCATACATCCACTCAATTTTAGGGAATTTTTATCTGTTTCCAGTCCTCAATTATCTGACTATTTACATCAATTTGATTATTCCGGGGCTATTCCTGATATTTTTTTTAATCAACTTGTTCAACAGTTTAACCTGTTCCTTATTTCAGGTGGAATGCCTGAAGCGGTTATTACATTAACAACTGAAAATAGCTTTGAAAAAACCGATGAGGTATTATCGGGTATCCTGAACGCATATCGACTTGATTTTTCGAAACATACGGAAAACAATAACATTCAGAAAATAAATCATATATGGGAGTCCTTGCCTTCGCAACTCGCCCGTGAAAACAAAAAATTTGTATACAGAACGGTTAAATCCGGGGCTCGTGCACGCGAGTATGAAGACGCTTTACTGTGGTTAGATCACGCAGGACTTATCCACAGAATATTCCGAAATGAAAAACCAGCACTTCCTTTGTCGGCTTACGACGACCTTTCGGCATTCAAAGTATATCTATCCGATGTAGGTCTGTTGAGAAGATTAGCAGGACTCTCTGCCAGTGTTATTCTCGACGGAAGTCTTCTTTATACAGAATTTAAAGGATCGCTGATAGAAAATTATGTTTTACAAAACATCTTACCTATATTCGAGACACTGCCCCGTTACTGGACTTCAGGAAATCTGGCAGAAATTGATTTTCTGGTACAATTCAACAGTAAAATCATTCCTATTGAAGTAAAATCCAACGAAAACATAAGAAGCAAAAGTCTGAGCGTTTACGAAAAACAATATCAGCCATCATTACGCATCCGCTACTCTCTTAAGAACTTTTCCTTCGATGGGAATCTGATTAACATACCCTTGTTTCTTACTGACAGGACATGGGAAATTATCAATCGCATTAACCCGGCTATCTCCTATCCTTCTCCCTGATCTCCGTCCTCCGAATCTTCCCACTGATTGTTTTCGGAAGTTCGTCGACAAACTCAATGATGCGGGGATACTTGTAGGGAGCGGTAACGGCTTTCACATGTTCCTGGATTTCTTTGACTAATGACTCGCCGGATTTGTCCCTGTATTCTTTGGAAAGGATGATGGTGGCTTTCACCACTTGTCCGCGGATGTCGTCGGGAACACCGGTGATGGCACACTCCACTACGGCAGGATGGGTCATCAGCGCACTTTCCACTTCGAACGGACCAATACGGTAGCCGGAACTTTTGATGACATCGTCGGCACGACCAACAAACCAGAAAAAACCGTCCTCATCGCGCCAGGCTACATCACCGGTATAGTAAATGTTGTCGTGCCAGGCTTCGTTGGTGAGTTGAGGATTGCGGTAATAGCCCTTGAACAACCCTTCAGGATAACGGCGGTCGGTGCGGATAACGATTTGCCCCTGCTCGCCCGATTCAGCCGAACGACCCTCGGGAGTCAGCAAATCAATGTCGTAATGCGGGTTGGGCAATCCCATGGAGCCGGGTTTCGGATGGGTCCATGGAGAAGTAAGGATGGTGAGGGTAGTTTCACTTTGTCCGTAGCCCTCACGTAATTTAATGCCGGTGAGTTTCAAAAACTGCTCGTAAACGGCAGGGTTCAGCGCCTCTCCGGCGATGGTACAATATTCCAGCGACGACAGATCGTATAGGGTCATGTCCTCACGAATCAAAAAGCGGAAGATGGTCGGAGGAGCGCAAAGCGAAGTAATCCGGTATTTTTGAATCATGGCCAGCATGTCGGCCGGTGCAAATTTCTCATGGTCGTACACAAACACGCAGGCACCCACAATCCATTGTCCGTAAAGTTTCCCCCACACCGCTTTCAACCATCCCGTATCGGCAATGGTCAGGTGCAGACTCTCTTCATGCAGGTTGTGCCAGTATTTCGCCGTGACGATATGTGCCAGCGGATAAACACAGTCGAGCATCACCATTTTCGGATTCCCGGTAGTACCTGAGGTAAAACTGATGATGAGCGGATCGTCGTTGCAGTTCACTTTGTCAATTTTGGTGAATGGTGCCGCTTGTGCAATGCCCTGATGAAAGTCGTGCCAGCCTTCAGGCTTTTCGGGTCCGACGGAGATCAACAGCTCCACGGTCGGCGACTCCGGCAAAGCATCGTTGATATGATTGATGATGGTTTCTTCACCTACCGCAATAATGGCTTTGATATCCGCAGCATTATTGCGGTATACCAGGTCCTTTTTAGTCAGCAAATGAGTAGCAGGAATGATGACAGCACCGATTTTATGCAGGGCGATGATGGTGAACCAGAATTCGAAACGGCGTTTCAGAATTGCCATCACAATATCGCCTTTTTTGATGCCCAGACTTTGAAAATAAGCGGCCGTTTGATCAGAATAGTATTTCATCTCCGCAAAAGTGAATTCCCGGCATTCCCCTTTGTCATTGGTCCACAACAGGGCTTTTTTATCCGGAGCAATGGCAGCCCATTCATCCACAATATCGTATCCAAAATTAAAATTATCGGGGACCAGCAACTCGTAATTGCTTGTAAAATCATCGTAACCCGTGAACTGAGGCTGACGGAGGTATTTTTCGAACATACACTTATATTATTTGATTGTTACTGGCGCTTAAAACGC
>JAQVLL010000345.1 GCA_028704195.1 Smithellaceae bacterium | reverse complement strand
TAAACCAGTTTCTTCATCAGGTCTTCGGCGACTTCCTTCACGCCGGCGCGGCCGTCGACGGTGATGACTTTGGTTCTTTCTTTGTAGTAGTTTACGGCTGCCAGAGTTCCGGTCTTGGTGTCATAGTAAATGCCATGACGCTTGTCGATGGCTGCGCTGTCCTGGTCGTCGGCGCGGGTGGTTAATTCCTCGCAGCCACACACGCGGCAAACCGGCTTGCCGTCCTTTTCCGCCGGCTTGATCGCATCGATATAGATATTGTTGGGGTGGTTATTGTCTACTTTGCACAACCTGCGGCCCATAATGCGCTTTTTGGCCGTTTCACGATCCAGGTCGATCTCGATGACGATGTCCAGTTTGATGTTTTCTTTCTGCAGGGCTGTCCAGAGCGCTTCCGCCTGGGCGAGGTTACGGGGGAAACCATCGAGCAACCAGCCGTTTTTAGCATCATCTTCCTTCAGGCGATCGAGGATCATGGGAATGGTGATATCGTCCGGGACGAGTTCACCGCGGTCAATGAAAGCTTTTGCTTTTTCGCCCAGCGGGGTTTTTTTCGAGATATTTTGACGGAAAATAACACCGGTTTCAATGTGGGGAACTCCGTATTTTTTCTGAACGATTGCGCCTTGCGTGCCTTTTCCGCTGCCGTTGGGACCAAAGATTAAAATGTTCACGTTGTCATGCTCCTTTCATAAAAAATGTTAAACTGGTTGCCTTATAATGTATTGTTTCGTTTTTCGCAACGAGAAAGATTGACCGGCGGTTTTCTAATAAAAATAGGTTTTTTATGGATATTTCAGTTTAAGGGTTTTGGCTTTCCATCTGTTTTTTTATCCGGTTTTGCAGGCTTGCCTGTACGCAGGTCTTTCATGGCGTTCTGGATGGATGATGCTTTCGTTGATTCCCCGGGAAAATATTCAAGCGCTTTTTGGAAATGGAAAAGGGCGCTGTCTTCTTTTTGCTTTTTTTTGAAATGTAAGCCAAAATAATAATGCGAATCCCCCTGTTGATTCAGCCGGCCGTAAGACATGGCGATATGGTATTCAATGTCTGCATCATCGAGTGTCTTGTCCCGCAGTTTTAGAAAGCACTCGAGGGCACTTTGAAAATCACCTGTTGCGTAATGCGCTTTACCGAGCGCCAGCGTGATTTGATCGTCTTCGGGGTTCACTCTGGATGCTTCAAGCAGATGATGGCGGGCAAGACCGGAATTACCTGTTTTTAAGCTGATCATTCCGATGCTTTTGAGAACATCCCCGTCCCGGGGTGCGATGGAAAGTGCCTTGTTTAAATAGTCCACAGCAGTTCGTGTATGGCCAAGCTGTTCTTCCGTCATGGCCAGGGCGTAAAGAAGATCAACGTTGCGGGGATCTTTGTGAAGGGATTGAGTCAGCGTTTTGCGGCGGTTGATAAGACCGTTTCCGTCCAGAACAATCAGAGATTGCATCCTTACAAAGTTTCCCACAATATCCCGGGAGCCGCCACCGCGATAATGCGTATGAAGAAGACTGTCCAGATAAAAAATGCGGTTGTCTGTGCCCGGATGCGTAAACAGATAGGAAGGTATCGATTTTGATATGAATTCGTACTGCTTTATGATTTTGAGAAATTCAATCATAGCGGCGGGGTAATAACCCGCATCCGCCAGATATCCTATTCCCAATCGATCCGCTTCTTCCTCATGCTCCCGCCGGTATTTGAGGCTTATTGAAGCGGCGCCGGCAATTGAGAAGGTGGCAATGGCTGCCGTGGCTTCTCCTCCGCCTCCGAGTAAGGCAGCCGCAATAACTGCAGCCATCATGGCAAGATTGAGTTTCTTCGATTTTTCAATAATGCTGGCTACATGCCTGGCGTTGGCATGAGCGATTTCATGCGCGATAACACCGGCCAGTTGAGCCTCATTTTCCACAACGCTGATCAAACCCTTATTTATATAAACATACCCGCCGGGTGTTGCGAAAGCGTTTATTGCCGAGCTGTTAAAAATCGAAAAGGTGTAATCAAAAGGGGCCTTGTCGCTGTGCTGCAGAATGCGGTTGCCGATATTGCCGATATACGTATTTAGTTTTTTATCATGAAGCAAAAAGGCATTCTTTTCGAGCTTGTCATAGATTTCCTTGCCAAGCTTTTTTTCGTCGGCAATGGTAAAAGCAGACCAGGCGCTCTGCGTTGTTACAAAAACAACCAATACCGCCAGGATGAAAGAAAAACATTGCTTTTGAAAAATTTTGCACATAATTATTGGCATCATCCGGTTTTTTTAAGGTTAAGGCATACTACCTGCTTTGATACAATTAGGCAAGTTCTGCTTGCCGGTTGTCACAGGCAGCAAAAAAACAGAGGGCAGATCAGAATGAAACCAGTGATTACCATTGACGGTCCTGCCGGTGCCGGTAAAAGCACCGTCAGTAAAGCGCTTGCCGCAAGACTTAAATTCATTTACCTGGACACGGGAGCCTTGTATCGCGCACTCGCCTACAAGGCGCTCAAATGTAGGATTGACGTGAATGATCCTGATAAACTGGGGCAGTTGTGCTCAAATACCGATGTCATTCTAAAAAACAAGAATCGCGCGATGTCCGTTTTTGTTGACGGAGAGGATGTCGGAAATAAAATCCGGACGGAAGAAGTTGGACTGGCTGCTTCCACCCTGTCAACGTTCCCTGTGGTCCGGGAAAAATTACTTTATCTGCAGAGAGAGGCAGGTGGCCGGGGCGGTATTGTGGCGGAAGGCAGGGATATGGGGTCGGTTGTTTTTCCGGATGCTGAAATCAAGATTTTTCTGGACGCCGATGTGGGCGAGCGAATCCGCCGGCGCCATGACCAACTCGTTGAGAAAAACAGCTCGGTGGTACTTTCCGACATATCCAGGGACATGCAGGCTAGAGATCATCAGGATTCACGAAGGAAAATTGCGCCTCTGGTGGCGGCTCCCGGTGCGATCATCATTGATTCAACTTCTCTGAATGTTTCACAGGTCGTCGAAAAAATTCTTGAACATATATCCGGTGTTCATGATTGAAGACAGTGGAATAAACGGAATACGGCGACTGCTTGATTTATCTTGCTATTTAGTTTTCTGTATGTTAGTCAATCAAGATTAAAAAGTCTTATTAAATTTAGGGGGTATCAGGTTAATGGTTAACAATAACAACACAAACTTATCAAACGAAAGGGAGGTTAAGACCGACTCTTCAATTTCTGACGCATATCCGTCTTCAAACCAGTCAAGGGAAGAAGATATGGGTTTCAAGGAACTCTACGAACAGAGTCTTAATCAATTGCAGTATGGTGACATTGC
>JAQVLL010000344.1 GCA_028704195.1 Smithellaceae bacterium | reverse complement strand
TCTTCCATGGATAAAAAACGCCGTACTAGCTTCCCGCCCATTTCCGGATGATAATAATCCGTATAATCAAAGGGAACCTGACCGCTAATGAAATCAGGCTGACCATAAAGAACAGATAGTCGGCGGATGGTATCATTCAGCATGCCGGCTGACTGTCCAAAAACGCTGAAGACCAGTTTAACCGGCAGGACCTGGGTCGTTTTACTCATAATACACTGATCAGTTCTTCCCTGGAAACGGTTGATGTCCCCACCTTGCCTACAACAATGCCTGCCGCATGATTTGCCAGGGACGTTGCTTCTTTCAGATTTGCTTTCGCAGCCAGCGATAGAGCCAGCACACCGATGACGGTATCTCCAGCTCCTGTAACGTCATAAACCTCCTTGGCCTGCGCGGGAAAATGCGTGTGGACAATCCTTGCCCCTCTTTCAAACAGGCTCATGCCTTCTTCTCCCCGCGTCACCAGCAAAGCCTGAAAATCATATTTTGCAAGCAATGTTTCTCCCAGTTTCATGAGATCATCCCCGTTGACGAACTCCAGACTTGCCGCCCGTCCTGCTTCATGATGATTGGGAGTGATCACGTGGATTCCCTCGTATATGGAAAAATCACTCTGCTTCGGGTCAACACACAGGAAGATTTCCGTTCCCCTGGCAATGTTTCTGATGCCTTCAACCAGTTCCCTGGAAATAACCCCCTTGCTGTAATCGGAAATAACAATGGCGCCGATTTTATTGCGCAGCGATTTCACATAGGCAAGAATTTTATCAGAACTTTTTTTAGGAATTGGCTTTTTGCTTTCCTGGTCAAACCGGACCACCTGCTGCCCGTGAGCAACGATCCTTGTCTTGAGTGTCGTTAACCGGTCTTTTTCAATCACAATGCCCGCGGTATCGATTTCCCGTTCTTTGAGCTGCCTGAGCAGCCCCTTGCCGATGCCGTCGCCACCGATTACGCCGGCCATATAAACCCCGCCGCCCATGGCAAAGATCGTATTTAAAACGTTCGCGCTTCCGCCCAGCATCACGGAGTCTTTTTGAACATCAACCACCGGCACAGGCGCCTCGGGTGAAATGCGAGACACTTTCCCCCAGATGAAATGATCTACCATGACATCTCCAACAACCAGCACGGCGGATCTCGAAAAATTTTCAATTATTTTCAGTGCTTTTTTTCTTGAAATATCTTTATTCACTTATATGTAAAACCTCTGGGCATCAAAAATGACGAAATAAAAAAGCGCATTACGCTCAAAAATTAGTTAAAAATCCGACAAATGCTATTATCAAGCGCCGGATTTGTCAATTGTTTTCATTATGAAAATTTGATCCGGGAAAGTAAGAAGAAAAAGGCCCGGAGTGTTTCATACCCCCCGGGCCTTTTTTAAAATCGCAAGATATTTTCAACTATGCATGATGTCCGTGGGCATCGTCTTTCTTTTCTTCACCCCAGACAATCAGCTTGCCTTCATGCTCCATCTCCCGAAGCCAGCCCGGATGCTGCTTCTTCACTACCGCCTTGTCCATCCACCCCGTGATCATCGCCTGTACCGTTCCCGGGTTCCCAATCGTCCCCAGGTACAGGTGGATGAAGAAAAAAGCGAAAATCGCCACAAAACCCAACGCATGCAGCGGATACATCCAGCGAACCAGCTCCACCGGAAATACCCCCGGAAACCACATGATCAATCCCGTAACAATCATCATGATCCCCGCAGCTACAACCGTCAGAAAGAACAGCTTCTGTCCCGGATTGTATTTCCCCGTCTCCGGTACCTTGTCCACATGCCACAGGTAGCCACCTGCGACCTTGATCCAATCCAGGTCCTCAGGAAACACAAATACCCCCGCTTCCTTCCACCACATCCGGATCACTAAAACCAGCGAGGCGGCAAACACCAAACCCGTAAAGTTGTGAACCAGCTTCAGGTTCTTCAACCCGCCAAACAAATACCCAATAAAGTTAAACGTCTGGAACATCATCCCCAGACCTGTAACACACAATAAAAGACAGGAAATGGCCAGCATCCAGTGCAAGATCCGCTCATAGCTGTCTGTCACTTGTACGTATCCTTTTTTCATGGCTATTTCCCTCCTTCCGTATTCACACTATCCTGCCCACCATTCTGCTCATCCGGAACCTTCGGACCATGGATCATGTAATGGAAAAACGCCCCGCCAATCACACCCCCGGCTCCCAGCAAACTTAAAGGCTTCAGGAGGTCTTTCCAGAGCGTCACAGATGCCGGCACTGTCGGATTTACTGGCAGTTCGTCATAAACTTCCGGTTTGAACTGCAGAACATAAATGACATGCGTCCCGTTCACAAACTTATCACCATAAACATTTGCATCACCACCAAGTTCTTTCACCCGGGCATAGGCTTTTTTGATCATTGTATCTTTGTCGCCGATGGTCAGGGCACCAGTCGGACAGGACTTCACGCAGGCCGGCGCATGGCTTTCTTTAATGCGGCTGTAACACAAATCACATTTATAAACTTTGTCCGTCTTGGCATCATGCTTGGGAATATGGAACGGACAGGCCGCCACGCATTCCTTGCAGCCGATGCACTTGTCGCGATGGATACCCACGGTTTTCATCGGGGTGTAATACAGAGCCCCACTGGGACAGACTTTCACGCAGGCCGCATCCGTGCAGTGCATGCATCCGTCTTTCCGGAAAATCCACTGGAAATTTCCGTCTTTATCTTCATATTCCTGAAAGCGGATGAGCGTCCAGGTATTCCACTGCAAGTCCGGCGGATTCTGGTAGGTACCCATCTGTTTCGTTTTCAATCCGGGTAGTTCATTCCACTGTTTGCAGGCCACCTGGCAACCGCGGCAGGCGGTGCACAGGGTGGTATCGATCAATTTTACAAGTTCAGGTTGTTTATTCATTGTCGCCTCCCTCCTACAACTTTTCCACGTTGACCATGAACGCCTTGTACTCGGGGCAGAAGGTGTTCGGACAACCAACGGTTGGGGTTAATATGTTTGTACTGTCGCTGGTGCTGCCCTTCGGGAACAGCCAGCCGTAATTGAAGGGCATGCCGACTTGATGAACCTCTTTCCCTTCGACCATAAAAGGTTTAAAGCGTTTGGTCACCATGGCGACACAGGGCGCTTCTCCACGAATGGATAAAACCTTGATGCGCTCACCGTTTTTAATTCCTTTTTCTTTGGCAAGTTTCTCGCCGATTTCCACGTAGAGCTCCGGCTGCATTTCGAGGAGCCATGCCTGCCAACGGGTCAAAGCGCCGGTACACCAGTGTTCCGTGCAGGAATAGGTTGTGCAAACAT
>JAQVLL010000343.1:2500-3302 GCA_028704195.1 Smithellaceae bacterium | reverse complement strand
ATCAGGCGGACATTTTCATCAAGATGGGGGTACGGGGGTCCGGAAATCACATCGACCCGATGTCCTTCATCGGCCAGCGCCTTGCTTAAATGCTTGATGTATACACCCTGCCCGCCGCAGGTCGGGTTCCCACGGTACGTCAGCAGGCAGATATTCATAGGACCTGAACCGGAACGACTTTTCACGCACGGGCCCTCTGTATAAGTTTTTGAGAATTGTTGAACATGACAGTAATTTCTTCTTCGGCAAGCCCTGCGCCCCGTGCGATATTCGCCGCCATCTGCTGACCGACGAAATCTCCCGGCGCATGAGCATCGTTATTCAGTACCAGTCGGGCGCTGCATTTTCTGGCCACGGAGGCAACATGGCCGTTGCATAGACTGTGTCCCCTGCGGGTGGTAATCTCAAGAAAGACGCCCTGACTCGCAGCAAGACGACCTTCTTCTTCCGTAATCAGGCCCGGATGGGCCAGTATGTCAGCGCCGCTCTGAATGGCCGCCAGATTGGTGCCGGGCTCCACCGGTTCCGTCAGGGTTTCTCCGTGGACGATCACGATTTGCGCCCCCAGTTTCCTGGCTTCAGACACAAGCAGGGCAATGTCAACAGGGTCAACATGCGTCAGTTCCAACCCGGGCAGTACCTGAATATTGCCCTTCGCGGTGATTTTTTCGCACACCCTGACCATTTTTGGAAGGATAAAATCGATGTTGGAATGATCGGCATGGTCCGTGATGGCGATTGCCGTGTAGCCTGCGGCGCGGGCCCTCTGGGCCAGCTCGGAGGGAACAAGTTCGCCGTCGCT
>JAQVLL010000343.1:0-2490 GCA_028704195.1 Smithellaceae bacterium | reverse complement strand
CATATAAACTATCCATCATGGATTTCTGAATCTCCAAAACCTGCATTATCTAGCAAATTCAAGACCGGGAGTCAATAAAGATCATGAAATAACTGAAAAAACAAAAGAACGCGTGTTTTCGGCCCGTAGCAGCCAAATCTTCCCGGGCTGTTTCCCGAATAATATCCTATAAGCAGCCATGGAAAGCGTTTTGATTCATGACTGAAGTCCTGAGGCCTTCCGGGTAAGGAATGTGCCGATTATTGCGCTTCGCAAATACTGCGCGCTTCCGGCCAAGGCAGAGAGAAAGAACAGTAATGACAAATGTTTGAGCCGAAGTCGCATTTTGTCATTACCTTTCACAAGCCTTCAATTTATTCAAACCTCGCTTTGGGGCAGGCAAAAAATTTTGGGGCAACAGGCCGTTCTGTGATGGTCAGCCTTTTCGTTCCGGGGATTCCTGAGAAGATCCTTCCAGCCATTTTCTTATCCGGTTGGCATCTCCCAAACGCGTCAGCCTTCCCTGGGAATCCAAAAGCACGATAAGCAACGGTCGATTTGCCACGTGGGCCTGCATCACCAGACAACGGCCGGCTTCATCGGTATAGCCTGTCTTGGACAGGCCGATGTCCCAATCGGGATTCTTAATGAGTCGATTGGAATTACGGTATTCCAGCATCCGCCGACCTGCATAGATGGTGGTTTCCATGCAGGTGGTAAATTCCCGGATAAGGCCATACTGATAAGCGGCCTCCACTAATTTCACAAGGTCACGGGCGGAAGAGACGTTGCCGTTGGCAAGTCCTGTTGTATCTGCAAAGCGTGTCTTGGAAAGTCCCAGCGCCCTGGCTTTGGCATTCATGGCTGCAACACAGGCTCTGATTCCGCCCGGATATGTTCTTCCCAGCGCGTGAGCGCAACGATTTTCGGAAGACATCAGGGCGAGCAACATAGCCTCCCTGCGTGTGAGAGTTGCCCCTACCGGCAGCCGTGAGTAACTGTGGCGAATCCTGTCCACATCCGCCTTTTGAATCATGAGATTCCCCTGAAGATTCTCATCCTGATCAAGAATAACCATGGCTGTCATCAATTTTGTAATGGAAGCAATGGGGACAACCGCCGCAGTGCGTTTTTGAATCAGGAGTCTGCCGGTGCTTTGATCTTTCACCAGAACCGCTGCGGAATGTAATACCGGTCCACGGGGAGACCGGATCGCCTTCGCGGGAGTGGATTTGTGATGAGTGACCGCTTTCGTCCGCGCTTTTGAAATTGCATCAGATGAAAGAAGCGTCAGGATTGCCACACCCAGAAAAATCACCAGTGCAATCCTGCCATATTTACCCGTCATAATTCCTCCTTGAAAAACCCATTGCATACTTTTGAAAATCAGTCAATAAACGACACCCGCACTGATGGTCTCCGTTCGCTCTTTTGGGCCCCGGAACGACTCTGTTGAAAAATTCTCTTTATTTTTGCCACAGCGTATTCGGGAGTTTTCTATTCCCCAACTCCTATATCCATTTTAGGATGCCCGCAAAAATGACCATCATCAAGACATCCACAACAAAGAGTGAACCCATCACCATGACCTGAATCTTCGGTTTCCAGTCATAGCAAAGGAATGACACGACAAAGAAAGGGATATAAACGGTCAGAAAAACCGGGAATGCTCCCCACCAGGAATAAACCCAGTGGAACGCAGGCGTCTTTGCCAGAAAAATCTCAATGAATGAAAACAGGGCTGCATTGATTACGGCAAAGAAAATGCGGTTATTGACCCCCATAATTTTCATTTGCGGATCTTCGGGCAGCACTTTGCTTAAAACCAGACCCGCAACGGAAAACATCAGGCTCAATTCAATTCCCACACCGACCAGCAGCAGAAAGGCGGTGCCTGCAGGCACCGTCCAGAGTGCATGACCGCTTCCATACTGAATCAGGGCATTCAGGATCTCATAAAACCAGTGCACAAGGTACAGGGAAAGCCCCGCGGCAATACCCTTCCAGTTCTTTTTGCTGATTTCGTTCGTGTAAACGTAAACGACCAGCGCAAGCAACGGTATGACGTACCACTGAAAATTCTCCGGTGAGCGCAAAATACTCAAGGCCTGACGGGTTAATTCCGGCTGATTCATAATCACTCCTTTCTTTCAGTTATCCATGTGTTGAAACGTTATTACAGAATGGGATCTTACCTATACAACCGTTTAGTTTTAATTAAATAACGTTGTTTGGTCTTAAGTGCAACGAAATTTTTATGGATGAATAATTTGTTTGATTGAACTTTTTTTCAAAATAGATTAAAGGACGTGAGCCCGTTGGCGGATGGGTTAATGAATCCCGCAGGGAAAGGAATTCCCCGCGTACAACAAATGAAGGAGGAATTTCTTATGCATACTTTCACGCTCGATAAACCTGATAATCTGGTTGACTGGTGGCAGGAAAGCCGGGACAAATTTGCCGACAGGAGACTCTTCGGCACAAAAAATAAAAACGGTGTTTACGAATGGG
>JAQVLL010000342.1 GCA_028704195.1 Smithellaceae bacterium | reverse complement strand
AATCCGACCAGGTTGTGATCGCAGACTACTGTGGAATTGTTTCCGGCAGAAATACCGATAAATTCGCAGCAGCCGGGATAACGGCTGTGAAGAGCGACAAAGTGAATGCTCCATGTATTAAGGAATTTCCAATGGTTATTGAATGCAAGCTGATTGGCCAGACTGAAATCGGCGTCCATGTGCACTTCATAGGCGAGATTCTGGACGTAAAGGTTGATGAGTCCATGCTGGGTGGGGACGGCCTGCCGGATATCTTAAAGATCGCCCCGGTAATTTATGCCCCGGAAAACAAGGCATATTACGGTGTTGGAAAATATCTGGGAAATGCGTTTGCCATAGGCAAAAATTTAAAAAACGGTTGATAACTTTTAAAGAATGTATCTAGAATACATAAACAAAAAGGAAAGGAGATGAGCAATGGCAAAATCAATTAAAGGGACAAAAACAGAGAAGAATCTACTGGCTTCCTTTGCCGGTGAGGCGCAGGCGAGAAACCGCTACACTTTTTTTGCAAGTGCTGCAAAAAAAGAAGGATATGAACAGATTTCCAGGTTTTTTCTGGAAACAGCCGACAACGAAAAAGAACATGCAAAAGTTTTTTTCAAATATCTCGAAGGCGGTGAAGTTGAGATTACAGCTTCCTATCCTGCCGGTGTAATTGGTGATACAAAAAGCAACCTGGAAGCGGCTGCAGCCGGTGAAAATATGGAATGGACGGTTCTTTATGCCGATGCCGCCATAGTTGCCAAGGAAGAAGGATTCCCGGAAATTGCGCGTTCATTCGAGCAGATTGCCAAAGTTGAAAAATTTCATGAAGACCGATACCGCAGACTTGCCGCAAATATTGCCAACGGCGAGGTATTCAAAAAGAAAGCGGTTACGAAATGGCATTGCATTAATTGCGGTTATGTCGTTGAAGGGGAAGAAGCTCCCAAAGAATGTCCCGCCTGCAAACACCCGCAGTCATATTATGAAGTACTGGCCGAAAATTATTAACAGAGCTTTTCAAGTCAAGTTAGTTTCCTGACAGCCCGTGTTGTTTCGAGCGGGCTGTTTTTTATTTCTATAGGGCTGTGGCCTTCGGGCTGAGAGGTCAAAAGACATTGTTTAGCCTATAGATCTTGTTGTGCTTGACAGTGAAATAAAAATACCCTAGATTGGCGCAGTTTTTTCAAAAGGAGTCGTTTGTGTATGTCAACAAAAAAACAACGCAGGTCTGAAAATATCAAAGACCGGCAGAAGAAGAAATCAACCCGGATTGTTTATTTAGTGGCAATCATCGGCGGAGTCGTCCTGTTACTGGTTATTTTTTTTGTTATCCTGTTTGACGCATTATTTCCGCCTGTTGATATGGAAGCCTTAAAAAAGAAGAAAAAGGTGGTTGCTGAAATCTATTTTTCAGATCAGCAGGAACGCTTTCTGGTTGCCGAGAAACGCTACATATTTCAGGAAGAAGATCCCGCCCTGCAGGCTAGGGAAGTGGTCAAGGCCCTGCTGGAGGGTTCCAAAACCGGACATGTCAATACTTTTCCGGACAATGTTGCGCTTCGGGACATAAAACTGGATAAAGACGGCTTAGCCCGGGTCAATTTTAGTGCCGGCCTGACCAAATCCCATCCGGGCGGTTCCACGGCGGAAATGGCCACCATCTATTCTTTGACGAATACCCTGGCTGCCAATATCCCGGATATCAAGACCGTGCAAATTCTTGTGGAAGGCAAGTCATTGCCTTCGATAAAAGGTCATATTACCACTGATCATTCTTTCAAACCGGATCCCGATCTTTACGTCCCGGTCAAGGAAGAAAAGAACTGATATCTTTATGGCGCCGAAATCAAAAATATCAAGAACACGAAATATCGGTATCGTCGCTCATATTGATGCGGGAAAAACCACCGTGAGCGAAAGGATCCTTTTTTACACCGGCAAGTCCTATAAAATGGGCGAAGTTCACGACGGTGAAGCAGTCATGGACTGGATGCCCCAGGAACAGGAAAGAGGCATCACCATCACATCGGCGGTGACCACCTGTAACTGGAAGAATTCCGAAATTCATATTATCGACACGCCCGGACATGTTGATTTCACCATCGAGGTCGAGCGATGCCTGCGCGTTCTTGACGGTGCGATCGTTGTATTTTGCGCGGTAAGCGGTGTCGAACCACAGTCGGAAACCGTCTGGCACCAGGCGGATAAATACCGTATTCCCAAGGTTGCCTTTGTCAATAAAATGGACAGAATCGGTTCTGATTTTTTTCATGTTGTCGATATGATGAGCGCACGTTTCAGATCAACGCCCGTGCCGATTCAAATTCCCGTGGGAAGTGAAGACACCTTTCGCGGCGTGATTGACCTGATCAACCTCAAAATGCTGGTCTGGGATGACTATACGCAGGGAGTGGAATACACAACCACAGAAATCCCTCAAGAGCATACCGAGGCGGCGGCAACCGAACGGGAGAAAATGATCGAAATCCTCGCGGACTGTGATGATGGCCTGGCAGAACTTTATCTCGCCGGTGAGGAACCGTCCGCCTCACAGATTGTCGCCGCTTTGCGAAAGGCGACGATTGACCTGAAAATCGTGCCGGTTTTATGCGGGACCGCACTTCGTAATAAAGGCCTCCAACCGCTGCTGGACGCCGTGGTCCATTATCTTCCCTCGCCCGAGGACGTTCCGCCGGTCAAAGGCATCAATCCTAAAACAAAACAGGAGGAGATCCGCAGCAGTTCCGACAAGGAACCGCTGTCGGCGCTGGCCTTCAAAGTCATGCTGGATGAAGGACGCAAACTGACTTATCTGCGTATTTACTCCGGCCAGATTTCTTCAGGCGATGAAGTGTACAACGTTGTTAAAAAGAAAAAGGAAAAAATTGCCAGACTTTTGCGCATGCATGCCAATAAACGCGAAAGAATCGACAAGGCCCAGGCCGGAGAGCTGGTTGCCATTCTCGGATTGAAGGAGACGACGACCGGGGATACGCTTTGCGATGAAGAGCATCCGATCATGCTGGAACAAATGGAATTTTACGAACCGGTGATCAGTCAGGCCATTGAGGCCAAAACTCCAGCCGATCAGGAAAAACTCTCTCAGGCACTGATTAAGCTGACGGATGAAGATCCGACATTAAGAGTCAAGTATGAAGACGAAACTGCACAGACCGTAATATCCGGTATGGGCGAACTGCATCTGGAAATTATTGTGGATAGGCTGAGCCGTGAATTTAACGCCCGTGTCAACGTCGGAAGGCCCAGAGTTGTGTATCGTGAAACGATACAAAAACACGTTGAAACCGAAGGTGTTTTCGAAAAAGAACCTGGGGA
>JAQVLL010000341.1 GCA_028704195.1 Smithellaceae bacterium | reverse complement strand
TTCTTTGGTCCGTGGGGCAATATTGAAAACCTCAGATGCATCAGAAACAAAAATATTCATCGAGTGATGAGAAAAAGCTGAAGGATTTTTCTGCGTGACGGTTCCTTTTAGGGATATAGCAAATCAATCATCTGAAACTGAATTCCGAATTTTCCATATTCTTTCATGCCGGTTGAACGGCGGATCACGGCAAGTTTAGATGCGCCTGTTCTCAGTGCAGCAACCGTCAGTGAGATACGGCGGCAAAATGAACCATAAAATCATTTCTTGATCATCGCCTCTTCTTAACGCCTACAGCAGCCGAGAAATTTGTTTTGCCAGTCCGCAATTTTGAAGTTTCCGATCGTACCGGCGTATTCCACTGGCAGGGCGCAGAGTCAGAATTTCTTTATGTTCAGAATCTGCCTGTGAGAGTATGCTTTTGCGGATCGCGAGGGTCACACGCGGCGGCTCGTGAGAGCACGGGGTGCCCCAGAAAGCGATCAGGCTATTGTAGCCCTCCGTGTTCGTAATCGTGAATAGATAAATTCCGTAATGAAATCAGTCAAGTACATCCTTGCATGCCTGTTCCAACATCAACCTCTTGATGCGGGCCTGCCGTCTTTAAAGCGCGGATTTTGCGAACCGGCTGAGTCTTCCGTCGTCATTGATACGCGTGGCGGCCTGAAATTCAGGGGAGGCCGAATTCGCCCCTGTTTGTTTTTTCTGACAGACGTAATCGAATCCGAAGCGGTCAAATATCCAGCACCGTCAGCTGCAACGGTGTCTTGCATAGCATTTCTCCGCCGTCCTTCGTGACCAGCACCGGGCATTCCAGCCGCATGCCGCAGATGCCGGGAACGGTCTTGGCTAAAAATGCCACCTCGACGACATTCTCCTCGAGGACGACGTCGCGGAATTCCTCATTGTTGACGACGGCGGGATACCATTCATGGCCGAACACGCCCAGGCCGTGGCCGAAAGAGGGGATCGTGTACTGAGCATAGCCCAGTTCGGTCACCGTATCCATCACCGTCTTGGTAATATCGCCGATTCTATTTCCGGTCTTGAAATTACAGACGATCGTTTCCGCCGTCTTTAGATAAGCGTCGGCCAGCTTCTGCTGGTCGGATGTCGGTTTGCCCAAAATGAAATTGTGGGCCAGGTCCGAGGGATAGAGTTGGTAGAGCGGGTGCAGGTCGACGATGATGTTTTCGCCTGCCTGCACCATTTTCTGCGTGGGCTGCGTCGTTCCGTTCATGGCATAGGTCGCCCGATAACCGGTGGCCACCTCCGACGATCCGGTGACGGCCCAATGGTATTCACTGCCGAGGCGCCGCAGTTCCATTTCGCCGATACCGGCGATTTCCGTTTCCGTCATGCCGACGTCCAGGGCGTCGCGGACGCACTTTATTCCGGAATCAGCGATGGCGGCGGCCTGGCGAAGCAACTTGATTTCAGCCGGTTCCTTGATGTAGCAGGCCCGGTCAACTATCTGGACGGCGTTGACAAATGTCGCCTGCGGCAGGGCGTTTTTCAGAAATTCGTATTCCGTTGCAAAAAGGTAACCCGTGTTGCCGCGGGGGGAATGGCCGAGCTCCACGCCGATGCGCGCTTTTTCCGCTTTGTTCTGCTTGACGAAGTGGACGATCAGATCCAGAAGGTCCATTCCGGGTAGAGGGGCATAGGGCGTGATGACATCCAGCCAGGACTCGTTTTTCAGCCGCTCGCAGTCGAGCAGCATGGATATCAAGCCGGCATAACCGTCTTTCGCTACGATCACCGCACTTCTCCATGGAACGAAGGCCCCGGCGACGTAGCTCAGGCTGACCGTTCGCGTACCGACGAAAAGATCGAGATCGGCTTTGTTCATTTGTTCCTGTATTTTTTTGATACGTTTGAAATAATCGATGTAAGTATTCATGGTGCCTCCGCTTTTGTTTATTCGATGAAGGTCTCTTCTATCAGGGTGAACTATAGGCCTGTTACGGGAACAAGTCAAGCCTGCCACGATTAAGCGCGGATTGCGGAGACCGGCAGCGGACGCCCGCCACGATCGATATGGACGAGCGTCAGAAATCCCTCAACGAGCAGCAGCTCGGATTTACTGATGGTGGCCCTGATGAAACAGACGGGGCGCGTGTTGCCCGTCAGGACGATCCGGATGACACAGCGGATCCCGGTTCCGGCCGGAACCGGGCAGGCATTGCTGGTTGGACCGACCGGCACCGCAGTGAATTAGCTGCAGGAACACGAAGAGACTTGTTTTTTACTCGGAAATTCAACCTGAAAAAACATGGTTATAGGGAAATAGATAATGGATTTAACAAAGAGGCAGACGCGCAAAATTTTTAAAATATTAATAATATCAATTAGTTGATAGCAATAATGGTTGTCTGAACGCTGACCGCGCATCATGATAATCATGAATCGTAAAATGATATGATAACAATACCTGTCCATTAGCAGTAAAATTTTCGATGTCACAATTGCTGTTTTTATTCGTATCAGATAGAATAAAAAGGGTTTTCCGCAGTTAATCTAAAAAAGTGGAGGAAGAAATCTATGCCGGATATCAAGAGAAGAGATTTTTTAAAAGCAAGTGCGACGGCTGTAGTGGTTACATCAACATGTCTTTGCGGTTTAAACGGTTGTTCTACCTTTACCAAGATAGGCCATACTCAAGAAATCAAACCAGAAGCCCTTGTCCGCAAAGGAAATAAGTTGCTGATTGATTTATCAAAGGAACCATTGTTAAGCCGAGTAGGGGGAGCCGTTAAAATTAAAAACGAACATGTACCCCAGGGGATCATTATTGCGCATACGGAAGAAAATGCATATCAAATCGCTTCTTTATTATGTACGCACAGAGGTGTTGAAGTAGACTATGATCATAAAAATAAACGTTTTGAGTGTGCAAGTTTGGGGAGTTCAACATACACCCTGGATGGACAAAATATCAAAGGGCTGGCAAAAAAACCGCTGCAGAAATATGAGGCCTCTGTTTCCGGCAATGTATTAGCCATCAGAATATAGAAGGAGGGACTGTATGTTAACAGTACGGAAGGCAGGATCCAAAATTGAAGGAGAGACTTCAGTACTCCTGAATGTTACATCCTGAAGCAAAAGGACCATTCAATTATTGAACAAAAATGGGATTGGAAAAGATCCAGGGCCTGAATTTTCCTGCTGATTTTAAAAATGCTTCAACACGATAGACACCGGTTTCCTGAACCGGTGCAGAAAAATGACCGCTAATCTTATGAAGCCATTCGCGTCCGTTTCTAATAATCCTGATCAATGCTTTTTCCGGACAGGACACAGAGAATTGCGCGTTGCGCGAGAGCTTGA
>JAQVLL010000340.1 GCA_028704195.1 Smithellaceae bacterium | reverse complement strand
CAGGGTGTTGTGAATAAAAAGAAAAAGAAAAACAGCAGAAAGATAATGGATGATAAAGTTGACAAGATGAAATCCGAAGACATTCATTCCGCCACTATAATAATTCAAAGCAAAGCTCAAATAGGAAAAAGGACGAAGCAATCTGTCCTGATAAATGCCGGTGAATGATTGTTTTATCTCTGAAAAAGACAAGGATGTAATCTGAATATGAGGATTAAGGACTATGTTGGCAAAATCGTCAAAGTGCCAGTCACCATGAAAGCTATTCGAGTAAACAGCAATCAGGACAATGAATAAGGATATGAAGGTAAATGCATACTTGCCCGCATCGGGGAAGTTACAACGCAAAGGAAGGGTAAATCCATTTTCTTTTGTCAGCATAATATCAGTAAATTGAGACCATCATTTTTTTCCGTTATGGGTTGGAGGATCAACCTTTGGTGCAATCGCAGCCGAAAGTTTATTTCACAGTGTTTGGTCATGAAATAACTTCATCACTGGTGTTCAGTGCCTCCCTCGTTTACCGTATGTCCTGATTCATTTTTATTTACTTACTATCTTTGAGATTATTTGTCTAAATATTTTACCATAATATTTGAAATTACTTGATATTCCTGCGTATCGATAATAACATAAACAAAAATATGATAATTGCGGTAGCAGTAGAGCATTTCCATCTGTAACGATTATTTCATCGGTTCTCTGTACGTGAATACTAATGATGGATTCAAAGACCGAGTCAGAGATCATTGCGCGGGTATTGAGCGGGGACCGGCAGGCGTATGCTCTGCTGGTTGAGAAATATAAAGGTCCTGTCTTTAATCTTGCATATCGAATGACAGGCAGCTATGAAGACGCTGACGACCTGACGCAGGAAACATTCATCAGGGCTTATCAAAAGCTCCAGCAGTTTGATCAGAACAAAAAATTTTTCACCTGGCTTTACACCATCGGCATCAATCTAATCCGAAATCATCTAAAGAAAAATGCCCGGGACATTTCACATCTGGCCGCAGCCGATTCCGCTTTGAAACAGCAGTCGCAGGGAAATGGAAGAGGGGAAGGCGATGAACTTTCTGATGACAGAATGATTCGGCTCGAGCAAGTTATCCGGAAACTGCCAGTTGATTTGCGGGAAGCCATCCTCCTGAGATTTGTGCAGGACCTGACCTTTGAAGAAGTGGCAGCCGTGACAGGCGATTCTGTCAGCGCCGTGAAGATGCGCATTTACCGTGGGCTGGAAAAAATGAAGCAGATGATGGAAGACACCAAATGAATATTTTCCCCTTGCGGCCCATCAGACTGTGTCGCAATCTCATCGCGAGGGATGGAAACGACCGAAGTAATCTCATAAGTTCACGAATACATGCGATTACCACGACGCCTGAGAGGCGTCTCGTAATGACAAAGAAGAACTGCGACAGAGTCTCCGGAGGGGGACAAAATACGGTCGCTGAGCTTGTTGTAGCGTGGTCGCTGAGCCTGTCGAAGCGAGCTTTTCCCTTTCTATATCCTCTGCCGGCGATTGGCGCCCTGCATATGCGGGATAAAGTCAGCGCCGGAGGTGGTTAACAAAAAAATAAATGTTGTGTTCTCCGGAATACTCCCGAAATCCTTAGGGAAGGAATGAAACCCCCGGAATTAGCATCAGGTACCCAAAAAATGTACTATTGAGCTTAGTATGTCGGAAAAATGTCGACATACTATGCTGAAATGTGATGATTTTGGGTACCAGCTGAATACAAATTTGTTCTGCAGTCGATTTAATTTTTGATGCTTATTGAATTTGCAAACAAAGGCAATAGGAATTAATTTGAGGCTATTCAGAGACTTAAATCAAAAAACAATAAACTGCCCGTAATATGCAATATTGTTTTACTCGCTACCGTATGGCAACTGAAAATTGCCGGCGACAACTCCCGGAACAGTGATGTCTTCATCAAGTGATTCCCACCGTAAGGCATACCCATTTAGCCGAATAGAAACCTCTTATAATGCTTCATCTGATGCTTGAGACAAAAGTTTGAAACGATCTGCCGGAAATCCGATAATTCGTCCATCGGTAAGTTCTAAATATATAGTTCTTTTTTCTGTCCATGCCCGCATTGCGGCCGGTTCAATGGTCTCTTTTAATGCTAAAGTACTCATAATATGTTGCCTCCAAAAAATCATTTTGTTCAAATAGGGGGTTAAACTTTTTTCAAATAGTGAAAAAAGAGTTTCACTCCCTTTGTGTTGACTCTGGAAAAATGATTTTTGTCGGTTGTGTGAATTTCCTTGCACCCGGAAATGAGAAATGTAGCAAGTATCAGGGAATCGACATAGGGGATCCCGCTGCTGGCCTTTAATCCGGCGGCTTTTTCGACAATTTCCCTCTCGACAGGGACTACATTGGCCGCTATGAAAATATTTTCGGCCAGTTGTTTTCCCAAGTCCGACTTATTTAAGCGAAAAGAGATGTAAAGCAATTCACCGATCGTTAACATTGAAACAACAGGCGGTATGTCAGATAGGGAAAGATCATTCCATAAACGAAGCGCTTCTTTTTCTTTGTGCATCAACGCGATGAAGAAACCCGTATCCAATCCAATTACCATCGGTCGTTCTCCCGATCGGTCATCCAGTCTTTAATAACTGCATTAAAAGTACGTGTTTTTCCCAACTCCTGTGTCGCTTTGGTGACTAGATCGAAAGCAGCCTTCCTGTCGCCGGGCAAAAAATAATTCTTCAGGGCGTTTTGAATGGTATTTGAAGGATTAGTGCCTGACGATTCCAGCATCTGCAACAAATTATCATTCAGGTATATGCTTATCGTTTTTCCCATAACCTTTTCCTCCAGACGAAATGTAATTGTTTTGGCATATAATATATTAGAATATATGAGATGTCAAGATTAGACTTTCACATATATGCGTATTTACCGCGGGTTGGAAAAAATAAAGCAGATGATGGAAAAATAACTTGTGACTATTTTGTAAAGAGGATTGTATATAAATCAAAGAGAAATTTGAATTACAGAAAGAAAAAAGGTGGAAAAGTCTCAATGCCGGAAGAATATAAAGAATACAATGACTTAATTAAACAGATGAAAGCGATGCCGCAGGTAACCCCGCCATCGGATATTACACAGCAGGTGATGGGCAGACTTGTCGATGAACAGGAATTGAGCCTTCTGTATCAATTAAAGAAAGCTGGTCTTAGATTTTATTTAGGTGAGAAGAATGAAACCTCCATCAGTAAAGCAGCCTGTTCCTTTTATTATATCATGACGGGCTTCTTTTATCTGATTATCGGCATAGTGTCCATGACAGGTATCAAAAAAATCAACGT
>JAQVLL010000339.1 GCA_028704195.1 Smithellaceae bacterium | reverse complement strand
CTCGGCATTTCACCCTTCCCCGCCATCGGGTGGGCGGTATATTTTCTGTGGCACTTTCCTTAGGGTCGCCCCCAGTCGCCGTTAGCGACCATCCTGCCCTGCGGAGCTCGGACTTTCCTCCGGCAGATCAACGTCTGCCCGCGATCATCTGATCTTCTCCGGCCTGAAAAAGTAATTTACAATTTATTTGAATTTCTTTCAACAAAACTTAGCGGCGGACTTTTTATCAACATCTCTTGACTTTGAACCTTGAATCTTGATCCTTTATTTTCGATGTTCATCAATTGCCAGATTAGCCAGCCTATCCGCCCGGGCATTGTGACAGCGCAAAACATGTCTCACCTCAGATGATGCGAATGAAGAAAGCAGGCGGCGAACTTCCTGCATTAAGATTTTCAGATTCTCATTCCGGACTTTGTAGGATCCATTGATCTGGTTGGCCAGCAATTCCGAATCCAGATAAATCTCCAGATTCTTATAACCGCAAACCAGTGCGCCCTTCAGACCGAGAATCAGCGCTTGATATTCGGCTATATTGTTTGTGCATTGTCCCAGATACTGACTGCCTTCCCAAAGAACACGATCGGAGTCATCGGTAATCACTGCACCGGCACCGCCAATGCCCGGATTGCCCCGGCAGGCACCGTCACTGAATAATTTCACCTTTTGATTTTCCATAAAAAACTACGAAGATTCTTCCTGATTCTGAAAGTACATAATCCGGTTACAGTTGGGACAAGTCAGCAACTCATCTGAGCGCTGAAGTTCATTATACAACTGCGGAGGAATATTCATGTGGCAGCCTTTGCAGACTGCTTTCCAGACAGGAATCACACCGATACCGTTATTGCGTTTTCTTATTCTCTCGTATCGAGCCAGTAAATCAGCAGAAACACTTTTTGCTAAAACGGCCCGCTTCTCCGTCCAGGTCACCGTATCCGCCTCGATAGCATTGAGATCATCCTCAATGATTTTCTTTTCCTTTTCATGATTGCTTTCGGCCTGCTTTAACGTTTCCTCGTCTTTTTTCACCAGCACGATAAGTTTATCCATTTCGTCCATAAGCACGATGATCCGGGATTCAACATCACCCCGCGTCTTCTCAGACGTTTCAATTTCCTTGAGCATGGCCTGATACTCTTTATTGTTCTTTACCTCCAGCAACCTTTCCCTGGTTTTGATCATCCCGTCGCTCAGCTTCTTAACCGTTGCCTCACATTCAGTCCGCTGTGCCTTGAGTTCTTCATATTTTCTCTTGTTCTGCTCAACGCTTTCCTTATAGAGTCGAAAATCATCTTCCATCTTGCAGATTTTCTCCGGAAGTTTGACTTTTTTTAAAGACAGCTTGACCAATTGTGAATCACATTCCTGCAGACTGATTAACAATAGTAGTTTCTCTTTCAACCATTTTCTCCTTTATGAATTTAACCCCGCATCGCTTCGCTTGCGGGGTAGTTCGCCCAGCAAATTTCAGCGCACTACGTTTCTGAAATTTGGGGCTCCCTAAAAAAAATGCACCTTTTTGGGGTGCATTTTCAGATAATCTTGCTTTGCGTCTGGTTCTGTGTGCCGTGCAAAGACAATTTTATTTGTCCTTTCACGGCTGTAGCGTCATGTGCGGTGTCGCAACAACTCCTTGCTTGTGAAAAACGTGTTTTTTCTACCCTCATAAAGCATCCCATTGCAGTAAAATATGGTGGGCCCACCTGGGATCGAACCAGGGACCTACCGGTTATGAGCCGGTGGCTCTACCAATTGAGCTATAGGCCCGCCCTTTATCATTCGTTTTGCGGCTTCTTTACCTGACAACCATCCATAAAGCGATAGGCACCGCTAATGAATACAAAATCTGTGCGGATCGAACCGGCATTGGGTTTGTGAGATATACCGTATTGGGCCGGTTGTCAATACTATTTTGATGCCCGTTTTCTGGATGAATTCTTTGTTTTTTTGGGCATTTCCTCTTCTATCATCTCCTGTTCCTCAATATCGGAATCCTCGGCATCAGCGGTCAAAATTTCATTCGGAATCGGCACACCTACCCGGTCGCTGATTCCAAAGCGCATTCGCAGAACCTTCTCTTCGCGCGGTGTGAGCGTGGATAAAATTTTGCGTGTCTGGTCAGCCAAATCCATGCTGATGGTTGCTTCCGAAGGAGACATAATTTTTTTATCTTCAATAAAATCGCCAAGATGACTATCTTCTTCCTCCCCGATGGGCGTTTCCAGAGAAATGGGTTCCTTGGCGATTTTCAACACCTTGCGTACTTTTTCCAGTGGATATTCCATTTTATTGGCAATTTCTTCAGGGGTCGGTTCGCGCCCCAGTTCCTGAACGAGGTAACGGGAGGTCCGGATTAGCTTGTTGATCGTTTCAATCATATGTACCGGGATTCGGATGGTTCGCGCCTGATCGGCAATGGCACGCGTAATCGCCTGACGGATCCACCATGTCGCATAGGTGGAAAACTTATAGCCACGCTGATATTCAAATTTATCAACAGCTTTCATCAACCCGATATTTCCCTCCTGGATCAGGTCAAGAAACTGCAGACCGCGATTGGTATATTTCTTTGCAATGCTGACGACGAGGCGCAGATTTGCTTCCACAAGCTTCCTTTTGGCAATTTCCGCCTTGGTCTCACCGTATTCAATGGAATCTACCACATTCTTTAATGTAGCTGTCGGGATCCCAACCTCCTTTACAATTTGTTTGATACGTTTTTGCGCTTCCGTAACTGCATCATGGCTTCGATGCAGCCAATCAACCGAAACTTTCGCTTCTTTCGCAGCTTTTTTCTCGTCCTGCCTGGATTTCCGCATTTTGGACCAGAGTTTTTCCATCTGCGTCAGGGTCAGGCCTGATTCCTTTTTAAACTGATTAATCACCCGTTCTGAACGCTCAATTTCATCTGTATAGGATCTCAACCGGGCAATAAAGCGGTGGATTTGTTTCTTACTGAAACGAATTTTACGGCAAAGGATGATAATATTTTTGGTGTTTTTTTCCAGTTCCGCCGTCAGCAACTGACGCTGCTTGGGCTTGATGGTTTTGGACTTCAGTTTTGCGCGTAAAACATCGTTGCTGTCACTAAAAAGACAAATTCGGGCAATCAACCTGAGCACCCGTTCCCTGTGCTCATCTTCTTCCATAAATCCTTCTTCGTCCTCAATATTATCCACCACGTTTTTAACACGAATTTCACCGGCTTCCAGTTTTTCACCAATGTTCAACACTTCGTTGATAGAAACCGTTAAACTGAAAATCGCCCACATGGTTTCGCGGGCACCTTCCTCGATTTTTTTCGCAATCTCCACTTCTCCTTCACGAC
>JAQVLL010000338.1 GCA_028704195.1 Smithellaceae bacterium | reverse complement strand
TTCTTCCCGTCGCGGCTGATCGAACGCAGATGATCGAGCCCGTCATCAAACCCCTGAGCGATAAATCCCCCCTCCTGGATGCGCGACGGCGGATCAGGGACCATGGCCCGGGAAAGCAAATCCACCAGAGACGACATATCGCTGATCACCCTGCGGATCGACAACAGGGCGGGTGCGGTAAAATCTTTCAGCATGGATTGCAGCCCGGGCAAAACGGCAAGCGACAATTTCAGCGCAATCAGATCGCGAGGCGTCGCCACCCTGAGTGCGACACGTCCGGCCAGCCTTTCCAGGTCATAAACCTCTGAAAGCGCTTTTCGCAGATCGGACCGCACAATGTGGTTGTCCTTGATTTCCGCCACAGCCGCGAGCCGTATGCGGATTTTTTCGGGATCCACCAGCGGGTAACCCATCCACCAGCGAAGACGCCGGGCGCCCATTGGAGTGAGTGTTTCATTAATCATGGGAAAAAGGGAACCGGCACGGGTATTGTCCTGAATGGTCGAAAAAATCTCCAGATTCCGGCGGGCGGCATCGTCCAGGACCAGATAATTCTCCGGCGCGTACCACCGGATTTCGGTAATGTGAGTGGCGCGAACCATTTGTGTGGAATTGACGTAATGCAAAATGACGGCGGCGGCGATTTTAGCCGCCGTCCTGCTTTTAATTTTAGATTGATCCAGAACCCGGGGGGTCAGTTCCCGCTCCAGAATTGCATCGGACCATCCAGCCTCAAAAGAGGTTTCGTCAATTACATTGACACGGCCGGCGGGCATCTGCGCCTCCAGTATTTTTATTAAAACCGGGTCAGAGAATGAATGACTGACCAGTATCTCCTTGAAATCCAGACCGCCAACGGCAGACAGCAGCCTGTCTCGCCCCGCAAACTCGCCGATTTGAAATTCACCCGTGGACAAATCGAGAAACGCCAGTCCCAATGTGTCTTGTGCCTGCGCAACGCAAGCCAGGTAATTGTTTTCGCCGGATTTGAGATTCTCCTCATCCAGAACCAGGCCGGGCGTGATGACCCGGACAACTTCGCGTTTGACAATCCCCCGCGCATTTTTGGGGTCTTCGACCTGTTCGCAGACAGCGATCTTGAAACCCTTCTCCACCAGTTTTGTAATATAGGCGGAAGCGGCGTGGTAAGGAAACCCGCAAAGCGGGACTGCGTCGTCCTTGGATTTGTTGCGGGAGGTGAGAGTGATCTCCAGAACAGGAGCCGCCGTCAGGGCATCTTCAAAAAACATCTCGTAGAAGTCACCCATCCGGTACAGCAAGATGCAATCCGGATATTTTTTCTTAATCTCGATATACTGCTTCATCGCGGGGGTGAGATTGATCGTCGCGTCTAACGCCATTTCCCGTCATCCCCCCGCTTCATATCGATGCAGTCCGGTTTTTGGCGACTGCCGGCATCCGGCGCTGATTTGTTGATAAAGTGGTTGGCAATCCAGCTGACGATGCTGATGATCAGGGCGCCCAGAAAGGCCCAGGAAAAGCCGTCAATCTCCAGTCCCGAAACAAAATAAGCAACCAGAAGAAGCATCAATGCATTGAGAACAAACGTAAAAACGCCCAGCGTCAGAATGTTCAGCGGCAGTGTCAGGATCAGCAAAACGGGACGCAAAAAAGCGTTGATGATTCCCAGAATCGCGGCTGCGATGACGGCCGTGGTCAGAGAATCCACGTGAATCCCCTTGCGAAGGATGGTGGCAGCCACTAAAATGGCCACGGTGATCACCAGCCATCTGGTCAGAAGAAACAGCATGAATTGTCCTTTTTCCGCAAAATGCATTATATTTAATACGGGCTTTCGTCCTCCACGGTCATTACCGATTTCATAAAGACCCAGGTAATGCTGAATCCGCCCATCCAGGATATCTTTCTCTTCACGAGGGAGCTTTCCTCAAACGCGGCTCCCTGCAAAAAATCAATACTGGCAAAAGCTTGAAATTTAAATTGTTTATAATCTTTCCCCACGCCTAATGTGAAGGCCGAACCGCTGTAGCCCGCGTTCGGCGTATAAGCCCGACGCGACGGCATGGCGTATTCCGGCTCGACTTCATAGAAATAATTATGGTAGCCCCGGTCGGCAAACATCGGCCCCGTCGATATGCCCGCATACATGCCCGTTCCGGGAATCACATCGCCCTTTTCGAAATTCAACCGGGGACTGAAGACAAATCCTTCATAACGCACCGTCCGGAAATCGGTCGAAAAAACCGCCCGGACCGGAAGTGCCAGGCTTAAAAGATATCTGTTTTCCTTGGATTCCAGAAGCTTGATGCGCAGCGCCGGTCCAATCTCAAACGTGGCATCCAGATCCGGCATCCAGATTCTTGCATCATTATTGCTGCTGCGGACAGGTACCGCTCCATACCCGCTTGCGTCAAGGGTGATCCGATCGGTCTTGAATATTCTGGCCGCAACCCGCTTGTCTTCCAACCTGAACACCCCTCCCCGATATATCGCATAGGGAAACGGAAGAAGATAAGCGCGCGTTTCATCAGATCCCCGGTAATCCGGCATCAGTAGAAATCCGCCGCCAACGCCGAGTTCCCACAGCGGCTTTTCCGCGCCCAGAGATCTTTGCGGCAGTATCAGGGAAACAAAAATCAACATCAAAAGAACGATACGGAGCGCGGCCATTACCATTCTCCTTTCACTTCGTTGCTTACTGGTCAAACGTTGTAAACTGCTCTTTCTTTGCCCCGCAGACAGGGCATTCATCCGGCAATTCACCGTCCGCCACGTAACCGCATACCATGCAGACATGATAAACGGTTTCGCGCTCTTCCATAAAGTGATTCATCGCCTGCTTATAGAGTTTGGCATGCGTTTCTTCAACGTCACGGCTCTGGCTGAAATGCAGAAGCGAGGATTTGTCCCCCACCTGCTCTGCCATTTTTACAAAACGGTCATAGGCAATTTCCGCCACGGTCTTTTCCGACTCAAAACTCGCAGCCAGATTTTCTTCCGTCGTCTTGATGTCCTTGAGGACCCTGAGCGCCCGCGCCCCGTGAATCTCTTCTGAAAAAGCGATAACGCGGAACAGGCGGGCAATCTGTTTAAATCCTTCTTCTTCCGCTTTTTGCGCGTAAACCTTGAGCCTCAGTGCTGCCTTTGCTTCGCCCACGTAAGCCTGCTGGAGGGCCTCACGAATCGTTTCGTCCATAAATCAGCTCCTGTGTATTTATTTATAATGTATAACTCACTCGGGAGAAAACTCGCTCTTGTCGGCACCGCAAACCGGACAGGTCCAGTCCTCCGGCAGATCCTTAAACTCCGTCCCCTTCGCCACATCATTTTCCGGATAGATCGGAAGAGCG
>JAQVLL010000337.1 GCA_028704195.1 Smithellaceae bacterium | reverse complement strand
AGAAATCCTGGGCGGATACGCCCGAAAAATTAAAGCCGCAGGCGGAATTGATCTTCAAATTATCGGAGTGGGCGGCCGCGGTCATGTGGCCTTTCACGAATCAGGTATTCCTTTTAAAGGAAGTTCGGTAATGCTGGTAAAGCTGGACGACAATACTATCAATAATGCGGTTGCCGACGGGCATTTCAGCAGGAAGACAGACTCGCCGCAGTACGCCGTAAGCATGGGGGCAGAACTGGTTTATCAGGCAAAAACGGTCGTACTTCTCGCAAATGGAGCGCGAAAGACGGAATCCGTAACACAATCTCTTCTGGGTAAGGTCACTCCTGAGATTCCAATTTCATATGGTCAGCAGTATTCGAAACAGGGCGGCGAATTGATTTATGTTCTTGACCGGGTTGCAGCCGATGGCCTTCTCGCGAATCGCAGGGAGCTCAGGGAAAGAAATGTGGCCCTTCGGATCATGACCTAGTCAATGATCTTTGGGCCATTTGGTCCATACCCGTCAGACGCCAGCCATGGAGTGCTCTCCACGGCTGGCGTTTTTTATCCGGTCTCGGCTTTATTTTACATCGAAAGGAATCGTAATTTTATAGACGCCCCCGGAGAGAACGGTCTGTACCGGGTAAATTGCTTTTTCGTAAACTTTCAGCATGGCCCTGTTATTTTCCAGAACGTCGGCCTTCAATCCGGCAACCCCCTCTTCCCTTGCCGCACGTATCAGCAGGTTGAAAAGATAGGTTGAAATACCCATGCCCTGGTACTGCTCATCGACAATAAAGGCGGTATCGGCAAAGGGTTCCCCCCTGGTTCTGACGTAGCGTGCTTCACCGATGATTTTTTCAACCCCGGACTCGTCAATGATGGCCACAATGGACATGGTACAGCGATAATCCACATTGACGTATTCCTGCATTTTTTTGTGAGGCATGGTTTTGATCGGACTGAAGTAACGGTAATAAACCGCCTGATCCGAAAACCGGTAAAACAGGCGGCGCATTTCCTCTTCATCAGATGGCTTGATCGCACGGAAACGAACAACCAGACCATCTTTGAATTTATGCGAACAGGCTATTTTATCCGGATAAAGGTGACCGGATTCGGCATAAAAAATCTGATCAGCGTAAATCATCTTCTCTTCCTTGGCCAGCCGGACCAGATCCGGACGGTCATCCGGATGCGCGATTTCAATGAGCGCCTGCGCCCGCTCACGCAGCGTCTTGCCCATCAGATAAGCCACACCGTATTCTGTTATCACAACATCCATCGACTCACGGTTGGTGAATTGGAAGGGATATTTATCCAGGGAAATCTTGATGTTGGGCTGTCCTTTGCGGTTGCGGCTGGGCAGGGCAAATATATTCCGGCCGTTCTTGGAAAGCGCCGCTCCCATAAAAAGCTCCTGTACGTTTCCGGGTCCGGCCGTAACATTGCCCTTGCCGGAATGAAGAGCGATATCCCCTGTCAGGTCGACTTTCCGCGCCGGGAAAATGGCAACCATATTGTCGTTCAGGCCAATGATCCGCGGATCCATCACGATGTCCTGCGGCTGGAATTCCACCAGCGGATTCAAATCGAGCCATTGCATCAACTCTTTCGTGCCGATAACATAAGAGGCACAGGACTTTCCACGATAGATATTTTTATAGCGGTTGGTCACGGCTCCGCTTTTGATCAGATCCATCAGTGCGTCCGTAAAGAAAGGTGAGTGCACACCCAGATTTTTTTTTGTCGTCAGCGTCTTGGCCAGTGCTTCATAAAGCGGCCCGATCCCGTAGGATATGCAGCAGCCGTCCTGGATGACCGATGCCACGTTCGTGGCGATTTTCAGATAGACATCCTGAAGCGGCCAGCGGCCGACATAATACGGAGGTTCGGTTGCCTCAACCAGGTAATTGAAATCGTCCATGTTCACCAGGGTATCGCCCATTGTCCGGGGGATCTGGGAGTTGATTTCGCCGACAACGATTTTAGCCATTTCCATGGCCTGTTTTTCGGCGGATGCCCCGACCAGATAAGCATAGCCGTTTTCATCGGGAGGGGTCACCTGGATAAAAGCGACATCGATGTTGATCACACCGGTTTTAAAAAGCCATGCGACCCGCGAAAAACGGCTGGGAATAAGGTCAACCCAACCCTGGCTGATGGCTTCGGATGCGAGCCATCCGGAAAAAAATGTTTTTAACCGAAATTTTCGGGCATAACGTTCATCAATGGCCACAGCGTCGCCCAGGCTGACCAACTGGATTAGTTCCAGATCCTGCAGGTTAGACTGATCGGATTCCATCAGGTGTTTAACCAGCGTCCGGGGTTCGGCCATTCCTGTCCCCAGAAAAATACTCATACCCGGGTCAATTTTAGCCAGCATGTTTTCGGGAGAAACTATTTTCTGCTTCCACATATCTTCAAGCCCCGTCTGCTTTTATTTACTGTTTGTCAATTTTCCTACAGTCCGTCCGGGAAATACCATTGTTTTTCTCTCAGGGATGAATTGAAAACTTTAACGTCGGAACCGTTTGGGACAACCGGCACTCATCGGATTGAGCAATGTCAATCGAACATTTCTTTGTCGCGCCGGTACCAATAATCCGGGATGATGCGATACATAAATCTGGAAAAAGGGCCAATGTATTCATTTTTTCTCTTATCAAACTGGCAGGCTTGAATGATCATGTCTTTAATTGCATCTTTGTTGCCGCTTTTGTTAAAAATATTATAAGCACAGGAAAAAAGCGGACTGTACATGTTTTTTTTGTCCAGATATTTGTAAACGTTGCGGATCGTGTTGGGACCTTCCGGCGTACCGTCAATTTTCCCAAGCACCTTCAGATTCGTTTCAATGGGATTGCCGGTGTACAACTCATAGAAATACTTCCCATAGCGGTAATTCTTGCTGGCCAGTGACGAAACGGTGACATACATGTCGCCGACACCGGCCTGAGAATGAAATGCCTGAAAACCGCCTCCGAGCACTCTGGTCAGCGACCGGATTTCCACACCGGAACGCGCAAAGATTGTGCCGGGAATCGAATCACCCAGATCCAGTGAATCCGTCAAGCCCTTGATATTGGCAACAATATTTTTCAGTGCTCCACAGGCCTCCACACCGATTTTATCAAAATTATAGTAGGCATTGAGTTCTTTGCGGTTGAACATGAGCAGATGATCGCGGATGATTCCAGCTGTGCGACGGTTCCCTGCAACGGTCAGGCAAACCGGGTTGCCCAACGCGATATCCATGTCAAAAAAAGGCCCGCCGATACACGCTACCTGATATTTATTTTCGAGATGGCGCAAATGATTGTGAATCAACTGTGACGGCGTGATCAGTTC
>JAQVLL010000336.1 GCA_028704195.1 Smithellaceae bacterium | reverse complement strand
GCGAATGCGATTGTTAGCGGCAGAAGCGGGGTTGCTGCCTACCGTGAAAAACTGAAACACTACACACAGGAAAAACTCGCCCTGGAGATGGTTACCATCCAGAAAATGAAAACCCTGAATTTTGAGCAGTTCGATGACCTGCTGGGAGGCATAACCTCGAAAAGCTTTTTCGTCCGGTTCAGGACCGCTCTTGGCCATCTGGAAATGTTTTATGCCACCCTTAAATGGTTTGGCACGAAAAAGAGCATGCCGGACTGGCCGGTTTGATATGGATAGTACGGCAGACAGCCGGAAATATCGGCAGTAATCCGAATTTTCCGGATGAAACACCGGCTATTGCTTGCCGGTCGGACGCTGGATATGCTATAAAGCAATACATAAAGAATGAATCATCAGTAGGGGAGGGGTTAAAATGCTGACAGTCGTGGCAAAGATTCCGGTTAAAGAAGGAAAGATGGAGGAGGCCCTGGCGGCTTTCGGGAAATTGATGGACAAGGTGGCCGCAGAAGAGGGCACGGTAATGTATTCACTGAACAAAGACAACGCGATTCCCAATGTCCTGGTTGTTGTTGAACAATACAAAGACAAGGCCGCGCTGGACGCTCATTCTTCCTCTGAGCACTTCAAGACATTTTTTGTCGCCGCAGGCGCCTTCATCGGCGGGAAGCCGGAAATGACCATCATGGAGCAAATCAGGAGCATCTGATTTACATCTGCTTTTGGTTTATGTAGAAAGACAGCCCATTTTTCAGGCGATCCGGTTGCCTTCGCGCGCGGCAAGAAGCTTTTCCTGAAATGCTTTGACCTTCGCAGATCCTTCTTCCGGCGACCAAGGTGCAAAAACAAGAGAGCTTGAGGGATGATACGGCCCCTGCTTGACTTCGAAAAACACGGAGGCTTCCGTCATGGGAATCCAGGTGTGGCATTGATCGGCCGGGATTTCCAGACCGAGGATGCCCGTGTCCGGTCCAATGGAAACCCGTTTCGTCACAATGCCCTCATCATCAAAAAGAATAACATCGAAAAGACCACGGATCACGAGGGCAAATTCGCTTTTCCCGGGATGCCGGTGCGGTCGAAAATAAGAAGAGAGGCCGGTCGCGATAAATAATCGCTGCACGGGATCGGATAAAGATTCGTGTATGTTGTAATTGGTTCTGAGTCTCTGTGATTCGCCCGCTTTCTCGATCAACTCGTCTATCATTTGGGAAGTTACAAGTTTCATGGTTCTTCGCTCCATACAAGACTATAAATCAATATGGTCGTGTTTTTATCAGAAAAAACATCAATGTCAAAGGACGGATTTTCCATGCCCCGGGTGCTGTGCAAAAATGATTTTCTGCCCGGAAAATTATTTTTGATTACTTGCAAAAGGTTAAAAATTCTGTTAATTTAGTTATATATTATGCAGACCAGTTGAAAGTTAACCAGAATAAAGGGAGGAACTTATGAGAAAACGTAACCGTTTCATCTTTATTACAGCAATGATTCTAGCAATAACATGGACGACAATTGCCGGGGCAGCAGAAATAGTGATCGGATTCACCGGGCTGTTGAGCGGTCCCGCAGCGGAATATGGTCAGGATTGCGTAAACGGCGTTGATCTTGCCATTCGGGATATCAATGCAGCGGGCGGAATTACAGTAGGAGGGAAAAATTATACCTTTCGACTGGAAAAGCTCGATGATCGTCTTGATCCAACGGTGGCAACTGACAATGCCCGCAAGCTACGCAACGAAAAAAAAGCGATAGCGATATTTAATCCGAATGCCCAAACCATGACGAAACTGATGGCCATCAACTGGGAAAAAGGAAATGAATTTATTATCATGGGATTCACCAGCATTCCGCAGTTGGCCATGTTGGGTAACGATTATCTGGTAACCATGGCCGTTCCCTTTACCATGTATGCAAAGATATATGCCGATATCGCCTGGCAAAATCGCTGGAAAAAGGCAGCTATGCTTGTGACCGCTAATATCTACGGTGACACATGGCGAAAGTCTTTCGAAAATGAGTGGCTCAAAAAGGGTGGAGTCATTACGTACAGCGCCGGCACGGATTACTACAAAAGAACGGACTTTGCCGCTCCGCTGGCCAAGGCCCTGGCCACCAACCCCGATTGTATGTTGATCGGCGGTCCCACCGGCACGACGACACTGATTATTGAACAGGCGCGTGCTCAAGGTTACGAAGGCGGATTTATCCTTATCGACCAGGCCAAGCTCGATGCCATCCATCCGGCGATGCGTAAACCTCTATTGCTGGAAGGTTCTATTGGTCTTGCATTGATTAAGGATATCAACTATCCCGCCAAACCGGGATTCACCGAGAATTACAAGGCAACCTTTAAAAGGGTTCCCGCATGGGAGAGCGTTGCTCATTATGCGAGCATGCATGCCCTGGCCAGGGCGATTGCCGCTTCCGGGACGCCGAACAATGCCAAGGCGATTCGCGCCGCTTTCCCCGCCGCGTTTCCGATGCTGGGAAATAAATATCCCATGGAGCTGTTCGGTATTCTGCCCAATGGCACACTGCTTTATCCGGCTCTTGTCCAGAGCATGAAATACGGTAAATTTACCCAGCCAAAAGTGTACATCTGGTGGGCCAAGACGCAGCAGGAGTACGATGCGATCATGAATGTCACAAAAGCAAGCGTTCCTCAACTTTGGCTGCCGATGGGAAACTAAAAAAAAGTTTGCAGATTATGAAAAGCCCGCGTGTTTTTTTTGCGACATGCGGGCTTTTTTGTTTTTGAAGGCTTTTTGAACTGCGTACTGAAGGTTTTGGCTTAGATCGTGTAAATCAACGATTGTGATTGCTCAGAATCGCCGTGCGACGGTTGGGGTGAAATTTCATATTTTGAAACAGTTCCCCTTGCCGGGCACCTCCCATAAATGGTTTGACAACCCGTGTCTCATCTTTTACACTTCCATAACGGAAAAAGGATTATTCAGAAGAAACCGCAAAAGACAATGAGGAAATCATCATGTTCAAGACAAGAATGACGCAGATGTTTGGCATTGAGCATCCCATCATGCTTGCCGGAATGAACTGGATTACGGAACCGGGACTGGTTTCAGCTGTCTGCAATGCCGGAGGTCTCGGCATCCTTGCCATTGCCCGCTGTAATCCGAAAGAGACACGTGAAAACATCCGGCAGATTCGCAAAATGACGGACAAGCCCTTTGGGGTCAATCAGATTCTTGTGGGACCGGGAGCTAGAGAAAATATCGCGGTTGCCATCGAAGAAAAAGTTCCCATCATCAATTATTCCCTGGGGAAACCCTGGTTTGTCAACGATGTTCATGCTTACGGCGGCAAAGTTGTGGGTAC
>JAQVLL010000335.1 GCA_028704195.1 Smithellaceae bacterium | reverse complement strand
ATTCGTCCATTTTCATCCCGGCCAACACGAATGCCCCACACACCGGCACCTGCGTAATCTTCACCTACAAAACCTTCTCCATCGTCGGCGAACTGGGACGGAACGTTGCCGATTTGAGAAACGAAATTCAAAACGACCGTATCCTGCAGTGCTTCGCCGGACTCGATGCGGCCTGTGATACAGCGCTGACGCATACCCGCTGGGCTTCCGTAGGCTCTATCACAGAAGAAAACTGCCACCCGGTAAACAACTATACGACAGCGCATGCCTTTCCCGAATGTCCGCTGTATCCCGGTGTCGAGCCTCATATCCATGTTGTTCTAAACGGCGACATTGATAACTATCCGGCTCTTCGTCAAGACCTGGAGACCCGGGGAGAACGTATCGCTCCACAGCTCACCACCGACACCAAAATCATTCCCTTGCAAATTGAAAAATACCTGAAAACGGGAAACAATCTTTCTGAATCTTTTCGGCTGGCCGTCAATGATTTTGAAGGGTCACATGCCATCGCCATGACCAGCAATCTGGAACCCGGCAAAATGTTCCTGGCCCTCAAGGGCAGCGGCCAGGCCATCTACGTCGGCGTAAGCGACGACCAGTATTTGTTTTCTTCAGAGGTTTACGGACTCGTGGAAGCAACGCCGCAGTTCATCAAAATGAACGGGGAAACGACAAACGGCAGCGTTGCCGGTCAAATGCTTATTTTGCATCAGGACCGGGGCGGCGGTATCAGGGGAATTGACGCCTGTTTCTATGACGGTAAGGCGATCCTCCTGACGGATGATGCTCTGCACCGGGCCCAAATCACAACCCGTGATATTGACCGCAGCAGCTACCCGCATTTTTTCCTCAAAGAAATCTCCGAATCATCCCTGTCGGTCAAAAGAACGCTACGGGGGAAATACCGCATATCCATGACGGATCCATCCGCCCCGCAGGTATCTTTCAACCTGGGCAAAGATATGGTTCCTGAAACGGTATGCCATGAACTGAGGAATGGAACCATCAAAGACATCATCGTCATCGGCCATGGAACAGCCGCCGTGGCAGGTCAGGCAGTAGCCGACGCCTTCTGGCATTACCTGAAACACACGCCTGTGAATATCATCTCCAGGGTTGCCTCGGAATTGAGCGGATTCGGGTTGAAAGAAGACCTGTCCGACACCCTGGTCATCCCGATCACGCAATCGGGAACCACCACAGACACCAACCGGGCTGTGGCCATGGCCAGGGAACGGGGTGCCCGGATCATCTCCATTGTCAACCGCAGGCAATCGGACATTACCACCAAATCGCACGGCGTGTTTTACACCAGCGACGGGCGCGATATAGAAATGTCCGTTGCTTCGACCAAAGCCTTTTATGCTCAGATTGTTGCGGGTCAAATTCTGGGGCTTTTTTTCGCGCAGATTTTAGGCTCCCGAACCGACAAGGAAATCGCCACGGCGCTCACCAACCTGGAATCGGCGCCGCAGCTGATGGACCGCATTTTCGCGCGTCGGGAGACGATTGCCGCTTCCGTGAATGCGACCGCAGGAAAAAAATACTGGGCCATTGTCGGCAGCGGACCCAATAAGGCGGCTGCCGATGAAATACGCATCAAACTCAGCGAACTTTGCTATAAAACGATTTCATCCGACATTGTCGAGAATAAGAAGCACATCGATTTATCCGCCGAACCTTTAATCCTGGTTTGCGCTTCCGGAAATCCCGATGCTGTTGTGGAAGATGTCGCCAAAGACGCTTCCATTTTCAAGGCGCATAAAGCGGCCGTCATTGTTTTTGCGGACGAAGGAGATTCCCGGTTTGATCAGGTCGCGGATGCGGTCATTGGCATACCCCCCGCCCACGATCCGCTGCCGGTTATTCTCAACACGATGGCCGGGCATTTATGGGGCTATTACGCGGCACTCGCCATAGACAAAGAGGCGCAAATCTTCCGGGAATTCCGCAGCCGCCTGGCCGGTGCATTGACAAAGAGGATGCCCGGCAGATTATCCACTCTGGACATGATCGCCGACGCTTCCCTGCACAAAATGATCAAACAGTTCTACAGCCTGTTCAATACGCACAGGCAAAATGATGCATTCACCGAACTGTCGTCCAGGACGATCGCTGATCTGCTTTTGCTGCTGAAATACGCGGCGGGAAGACTGCCTATCCGGGATTTTGACCAGGACTTCAAAAATGAAAGGGGCCTTTTTTCACCGTTTGAACTTCTTGATGTCACGCTGGGAAAAGCCATCGACGAACTGGCCCGTCCGATAGACGCCATCCGTCACCAGGCCAAAACCGTCACCGTCGGTACGAGCCGCAAAGAAAAAGAACTTGCCGGCATTGTTTTCGATCTGATAAATTCGCTCAATTTTTGCGCTAAAAACCTGACCCATCGCGACATTCTGACCGTCAACCGCATCCAGCCGGCCATTGCAGCGGTGCGGGGATACACCCTTTATATTATCAGCGGTCTGGATGAACAGGGTAATCCGTCTGCAAATTCGATGATTACCATCCAATCCAGAGGAGGTGTGGCCCTCGGCATGAAGTCCCGCGCAGACCGCCCCACGGTATTGATGGGAGTCAAGAGAACGATCGTCAGCACGGGACATGCTTATATCGGCAAAGGCCAGGCGGACGGAGCCCTCATTGTCATCCTGCCCCTGAGAAGCGGCAACGAATTTGTCAGTCATTTACTTCTGCTCCACGTGGAATACGATGAATCCCTGCCCATCGGCCAAAGGAAAGAAGTCCTGGGCTATCGATACAATGACATAAGAAACCTGGTAAATGAATACAACATCAGATGGGATGACCGTTATTTGGGGAAAATGACTCTTGCTGACTTGTTCAGCAAACCCGTGGACATTCTCGCCGGTCAGATTAACCAGTGGGCGGCGGCGCAGGAATGAAACACGCAGATCAACCATCTCGCAGCAAGCTACGGAGAATTAAAGCTCGTCCCGCGTGAGCGGGTTTAAAAATTATTGCAGTCTACTATCCGTTCAACATGATGAGGATCAATGATGAAAACAAAATTTATCTTTGTTACCGGAGGCGTTCTTTCTTCGCTCGGCAAGGGATTGGCGGCCGCGTCGATTTCAGCATTACTGGAATGTCGGGGTCTGAACGTTACCAATCAAAAACTGGACCCTTACATCAACGTGGATCCGGGAACCATGAGTCCTTTCCAGCACGGTGAAGTTTTTGTGACCGACGACGGCGCGGAAACCGATCTCGACCTGGGACATTATGAACGGTTTTGCTCCACCTGTATGGGAAAGAAAAACAATCTGACCACCGGACAGGTTTATTACTCCGTCATTACCAAAGAAAGACGTGGA
>JAQVLL010000334.1 GCA_028704195.1 Smithellaceae bacterium | reverse complement strand
CATAATGAAATTCAGCTGCTCCAGCAGACGCATGTCTTTTTGTGACACTATTTTTTCCATGATGCGGGAACGCATTTCGGTTGTGGCGGCGCGGGTGAATGTCAGAGCATATATGAATTTCCCCCTGATGGATAATCGATGGAATACTTCATCGGTGAGCCTTGTGGTTTTTCCCGAACCTGCTGAAGCTTTCAGAAGAATACTTTGCATCAGCCATCCCTCCTGGAAGCTTTATAATAGGCATCCCTTCCGCATAATGCCTGAAACAGGCAGAATTCACACTCCTGAGAGTCATGAACCGGCACAAGTTCGCTTCCGCCGATTATTTCGTCGAGCTGTTCCCTGATGGCACACATCAGCTCATCCGTCACAGCGATCTGATCTTCTGGAAGCGCCACAACGCGATCTTTTGATGATTCTTTCAGAAAATAAAAAATAGCGCGATCCACTTTTCCAATAAAGTGGTGATAGATCATGAGCTGGGCTGCGGGGTGCAGAGAGCCCTTCTCTTTTAATTGTTCCACTACGTTTGTTTTTGGTGAAATGTTAAAATTGTTTTTCTTCTTGGAATATTTAAAATCCATAACCTCGGTACGCCCCGATATTCTGGCCAGCCGGTCAGATCTGCCGGTTATCTTATAGCGCCCGTCGATCACCCCGTTAAACTTTTCCTCACAGGATATTGCATTATCGGCAAAAACGATTCTCTCTCCTGACTCCAGTTCATCCTGGTATATTCCCTTTAAATGAATCTTTGCGTCAAGCCTGTAGATATTGATTCCGTCAATATCTCTTGTTTGAGCATTTTCATCACTTTCCCAGAGTTCATCAAAAAGTTTCTCCCAGTTTTCAATCCAATTTTTTCTTTCAGTTGAAAGTTGCTGAAGGAATTCATGAATAAATATTCCCATCCGCATATTTATTTTCTCATTATCATTCATAAATGACGGAGGGTCCATCTTGAGTATGTATTGATGGTAAAACAAAAACGGACAGGCAAGGATCTTCGAAAGGCTTGAAAAGGAATACGTAAATTCTTGAAGCCTGTTCCTCAAAGCATCGTCGATGGATACTGCGGTTTTTTTCATGCCCTTCCCTGCCGGTAAGGATTCCTTAAATTCCGTTTGTATGATCAGTTTCCCGAATTCCTGTGCAAGAAGGCTCATGTAAAAACTTGCCGTCCTCTCCCGTATTTTGTCATCCACCGCCGCAATTTTTATCCGAAAGCCCTTCGACATAATCTGCCTGAAAATAAGGTCTTCATATTCAAATACGCTTTTGCGCATCTGCGGCACATGTACCGAATTGATAAAAGGCCCTTCAAAGGGTTGGGTCGGCATGATTCCGCTGTCCAGGGGAAGCATTAATCCTCTGCTGAATTTCTCTCCTGAAAAATGGCCGAATCCGACAACCTGTACCGGCGCCGATCTGCTTCCCGTGAGGCGGAATTTTCTCGAATCGATAAACATTTTCGCGGCATCGGTCAGGTGGCGCCCCAGTCTCTCTTTCCAATCGTCAAGGAGAGTGGAAACGGATATGGCCGTCTCAAGTGCCTCACACTCTTCACGGACATACTGATCCCTGTTTTTTGACAATTCCACCGCGCACGCTGTGGCGTATTTTTTAAAATCGGGCATCCGGCCTGATTCCCCCTCATTCTCTATTTCTATCAAAAGCCTTCTTCCTGCCGCAGTTGTCGAAAACGGCAGCCACACGGCGAGATTGACTGAATTTCCGAACAGGCGGAGTGATCTGTTCCAGAGCATCGTTGTAAGTGACTCGTCCAGCAGATAGATCATCATCTGATCGTTTTCAGACCGTTCTTTGAGGAAATTTGAAACCTCTATCGTCACCAGGTCAACAATGGCATGAAGCCCGGCGAGTCTGACGAGTTCGATTCCCGCACCTTCTGAAGGCTCGACTTCTCCACCAAATGAGAGGACAAGATTTTTTGCGGAGTCGTAAGGAAGTTTATCCGTCCCTTTCAGTTCAAGACCGTAAAGCGGACGTTCAACCCATAACCTTTCTTTTCCGATCTTTCTGTAAAATCGTTCAGTCACCGGTGTTATCTCGGGAAGTCCAATAAATATTTCCTTTTCAGAGGGGGCAATTCCATCAAGATGCGACATTTCAAGTTCCGTCTTGAAGAAATTCATTCTGGAAAGCCATTCACGAAAACCCTGTGCCATATCAAGGTATTCCTCAAGTCTGCACCACTCATCCTCGGTGAAACGTTCCGATCCCAAAATCGTGTCTCTTCCGATATTATATTCCGAAAGTTTTTCAATCAGGGGAAGAAGACCTGCGGAACGACGTGCCGGATATGCTTCATCGGGAAATCTTTGTGCAATAAACTGGATAAAGTAAAGAAGCCCCTCATCAACCGGCAAAGGTTTCAGCTTCATGCTCTGGCTGATTCTCCCGGCAACATAGGAACGAAAGCCTTCAACTTTCGGCAGGATGCCTCCCAATTCTCTGTGGATCAGGTTTTGCACCGGGTCAACGGCCCTGTCGCTTGCACAGATGATCTTCCAGCCGGAAAGGTCAGGATGGTCGCTGCGCAGAAGACCAATTAACTTCTCAGAATATTGTGACATTTTGTTATCCATCTCCCAATCAACCACCTCGCAGCAAGCTTTCGAGGCATAAAATGAACGTAATTATATCACAGTAAGTCGCAGAAAATTAACGCTCGTCCCGTATGAGCGGGATGAGAGCATTCATAAGCCATCGTCCGCTCTTTTGTAAAATACTTCCCCTCTGATGATATGCCTGTGACAATACAGCAGGTCCTTATTTATTTTGATCTTTTCGTTTGGCATCATGTCATGCCATATCGCTTGACTTGAAAACTATGAAGAATCATGTAATTCCTGTCAAGCCTGTTATGATAACTTTAAGATTATATTGACATCGGAATGCACCATATTTATAATCAAAGAATAACATTTCACGGGAAAGAATATTAAAGATGCGTCTTTACAAGTTATTTTTTCAACACCGTCTGAGCTGGACGGTTCTGCTGGCATTGACCGGCATTGGCACCATGATTCATTACGCGTCGTGCAAAACCGCCTGCACCTACCTCCAAGGTGACATTTTCGGCATTGACCTCAAATACATCGGTGTGGGCTATATGGGGATCATCATCCTCCTGGCTCTTTTCAAACAGGCTGATTTCATCCGTATGTTTGTCTCGGCAGGCATCGGCGTCGAAATTTTTTTGGTTTCCTTTCAGATCAAGGAGGATATTTTCTGCCCTTACTGCCTGTCTTTCGGCGTCATGGTTTTATTGATGTATATCATCAACTATGAAAGATCCAGCATGAGAAACAAATGGTATCAGAAAATGGTCTATGTTTTC
>JAQVLL010000333.1 GCA_028704195.1 Smithellaceae bacterium | reverse complement strand
TCTCTATGGCGGATTGCATCCAACAAGCCCCCCAACATCAGTTGATCAAGCCAGGTCTTGCCGACACCGGCATTTTTTTCCATTTTTATCCGTAACTGCCCTAAAATGCTCACTAGGACAGCGTATTCCTCTCCATAAACAGATTCAAGCTCTTCGCGCAGATACCGGGCCAGTGCGGGTGACTGGCCTCCCGTGCTGCAGGCAATTAAAAGATCACCCCGTTCAATCAGCGACGGCATGATAAAATCACATCTTTGCGGATCGTCCACGATATTCACCGGAATACGCCTTGCCCTTGCATCCCGGGAAATCGAGGCATTGATTGCTTCATTGTCTGTCGCACCAATGACGAGAGCGGCGTCGTTTAGGTATTCAGACCGGTATTCATCATGGATATGTTCGATAAGCTGATTTTTTTTCAATTCATCCAGTTGGGGAACAAGACCGGGGCTCACCACGCAGACCCTTGCACTGCAATCCACCAGACGTGATATCTTTCGTGCGGCCACATCTCCCCCGCCGACCACAACGCACTTTTTGCCCGCAATGTCCCAAAAAACCGGATAATATTTCAAGTTTTTCCTTTCTGCTGAAATGATTCACCGAAATCATTAATTTTTAAAAGCTATCATGAAGGGGTGTAAAATTCAAGCGGGGGTTTGGCTCAATAAAATTATCATCTGATTGGAATCAGTGAATAATTATTGACATCATCGGTTACTTTGTCGTATGGTCTCTCCGGTTTCAATACAAGAAAATCCTCATTTTGAGCACACTATACTTAAAAAGACGACTGAAAATCCGCACGGAAACCAGAAAAAAGTCAGACCATTCATTGGCTAATACCAAACCAAGGAGGTTTGCGATGGGAATTCTAACGTGGATCATGATGGGAATAATCGTCGGGATACTTGCTGAACTGATCACGACCGATCCGGGGCCCGGAGGAATTGTTTTTACAATTCTGCTGGGAAGTGCGGGCGCTTTTGTCGGCGGATTCATTGGAATATTTTTCGGCTTTGGTTCCTTTACGAGATTCAACGCGGGAAGCCTTGTGCTGGCTGTAACGGGTGCACTGGTCCTTGTGACTCTCTCTCGTGTTCTGAAGAAGAAATAAGGCGTCAGCATGAATTTTGAATAAGAATATTTTTGGCATATTTTCACATGCCGATGTATAAAAGTACATGACCCCTTGCGATGTAAATTGAAGGCCATTTACTCAAAGGAACTGGTTATTTCATAATGTGTAATACATATTACAACTGGAGAACTTGATATTATGCAGACAAAGTCCGGATCTCTCAAGGCCAAGGACGGAACATCCATTTTCTGGAAATCATGGCATCCCGACACTACACCTAAAGCGGTGGTGCATATCATTCATGGCTATGCCGAGCACATCAACCGTTACACAAATGTCATCAATGAACTTGTCCCTGCGGGATATGCCGTTTTCGGCAACGATCATCGCGGGCACGGCAATAGTGAGGGCAGGCGCGGGCACGTAATGAGCTTCCAGGAATTCATTGACGACGAAAAACAGTTCCGTCGTGAAGTGATCAAAACTCATTGCCCCGGGATCCCTTACTTTGTTCTCGGCCATTCCATGGGAAGCCTGATTGCCTTAAATTACATTGAGCAGAATGCGGAAGAAATCAAGGGCCTTATACTATCAGGCACCGGCTCACAGCCCGGAACAGACATCCCCAAAATCCTCGTGACGTTAACAAAGATCCTTTCCGGAATACTGCCCTCCATTCATGTGAAGTCCCCTCTTCCTCCGGAATTTATCTCCAGGGACAAGGAAGTGGTCAAAGCTTACATCGACGATCCCCTGGTGTACAATGTCATCACGCCAAGGCTCGCATACGAAATGAACAGATTTGTGGTCATTGGAGCGCAAAACTCTATCCAAATCAAAATCCCGGTCCTCATTCAACTGGGTTCGAAAGATACCGCCTTTTCAGGCCAGAAAGAACTCTTTGAAATGATCGGGGCCAAGGATAAAACCTACAAACTCTACGAAGGCCTTAAGCACGAGGTGTACAACGAACTTCCCGTTGACCGGGGCAGGGTACTGGCCGATCTGAATTCCTGGCTGGACGAGCATGTGTAAAAACAATGCCCTGCCTGTGAATCGGGCATTTAAAATCTGCAGGCCTGTATTCTGTTATTCTGCTTCTTTTATATTCCGGAGAGTGAATGTCAAGCATGGACGAACAACCCAAGCATGATGATTTAAAGAAAAAAAAACGTCGTTTTTCCATTATTCCGAAAGACGATCCCAACCAGGCTACCCGAATCCGCCGTTTCTTTTCGGCATCTGCCGCCTACGCCCTCAACCTTGGTTTGTCTTACGCCGCTTATGTGTGGGGCATGATGGATTGGCAGGCAATTGCCGGGTTTCTGGTCCTTATTCCGGCCATCAATATTATCCTGTATATTATCTTTCGCACGGGTCTTAACCTGAAGTTTCGAGACCCCAGCCTGACGATCATCCAGATGTGCGCGGCGATCCTGGTAACCATGTATGGCATGTATTTTGCCAATGAAGCCCGCGGTATCCTTTTGCTGGTCTATATTCTCATTCTCATCTTCGGCATCTACAAACTCAACACCCGCAGTTTTTTATATATCAGCACTTTTACGCTTGTGACGTATGGAATAGACATTGCGCTTTTAAACCATTTTCGCTCGGACAGTATCAATTTGAATGTTGAATACCTTCAGTTTCTGGTTCTGTCCCTGATCCTGGTCGCCTTTTCCGTCATCGGGGGACACATTAGCTCATTGCGCCGGAACCTGAGGATCAGCCGTGCAGAACTGGAAAAATCCCTTGCCATCATCAAGGAAATGTCCATCCACGACGACCTGACGGGGGTATACAATCGTCGCCACCTCATGGAGCTGCTGGAACATGAACATCACCGTATCTCCCGCGGGGGCGCCCGATTCTCCGTTGCCATGCTCGACATTGACCATTTCAAATCCGTCAATGACACCCATGGCCACCTGACGGGAGATGAAGTCCTGAAGGCCGTTTCAGATGTCATACGTAGCAGCCTCCGCAGCGCTGACTTTTGCGGCCGCTATGGAGGGGAGGAATTTCTGCTGGTCATGACGCAAACCAACATCAACGGGGCTCTACTGTGTGCAGAGCGCATTCGATCTACTATTGAACAGAACCGTTTTCCCAACATGGGTGTTGACTTCAGGGTTACCGTTTCTTTGGGGGTGACCGAGTATACGGGAAAAGAAGACATCCCGACCATGATTGCCCGCGCCGACAAGGCCCTGTACTGTGCCAAAGAAAGCGGACGAAACCGCGTGGAATCCAACAATGCAGCCTGACAGGCCGACATGTCATTTTT
>JAQVLL010000332.1 GCA_028704195.1 Smithellaceae bacterium | reverse complement strand
GACGGACACCAAAATATTCTGCAGTTGCTCAACGAAATTTGGCGGAGCGCCCAACAGCCACACCTGCCCGGTCTGCCTGGGGATGCCCGGCGTCCTGCCGGTGCTCAATAAGAAAGTCGTTGAATACGCCATGATGATGGCGCTTGCCACCAATTGCACCATCAATCCATCCAACAGTTTCGCGCGGAAAAACTATTTTTACCCTGATCTGCCCAAAGGCTACCAGATTTCGCAATACGCATATCCACTGGCTGAGCATGGTCATGTATGGGTAGAAACAAATGGAAAGCGCAAAAAAATCGGCATTACCCGCATTCACATGGAAGAAGACGCCGGCAAGCTGATTCACGATGAAAATAATCCGTCCAGTTACGTCGATTTGAACCGCACCGGCGTGCCGCTCATCGAAATCGTCGGTGAGCCGGACATACGCTCGCCGGAAGAGGCGGCAGAATACCTCAAACGCCTTCACGAAATCCTGGTGTATCTGGAAATCTGCGACGGCAACATGGAAGAAGGCTCTTTCCGCTGCGACGCCAACGTTTCTATCCGACCGGTGGGCCAGAAGGAATATGGCACCCGCACGGAACTCAAAAACATGAACTCCTTCCGCAACGTTCAGCGCGCACTGGAGTACGAAGTCAAACGCCAGCAGTATCTGGTGGAAAACGGCCAGCCGATCATTCAGGAAACACGCCTCTGGGATGATGCGCAGGGGGCAACCAATTCCATGCGCAGCAAGGAAGAAGCGCATGACTATCGTTATTTCCCCGATCCTGATCTGGTGAAAATCATTGTGGATGACGAATGGATTGCAAAGATCCGGGAATCGCTGCCGGAGCTGCCGACGGCAAAACGCGAGCGGTTCATCAAGGAATATCAGATCCCCGCTTATGACGCGGGTGTGCTCACGGCCGACAAGGCGTTGGCCCTTTATTATGAAGATGTAGTCAGGCTTTGCGGCAAACCCAAGCAGGCCAGCAACTGGGTCATGGGAGATGTGCTGCGTTTCCTTAATGAGGAAAAACGGGATATCCGTCAGTGCCCCATTACCGCCGGGTCGCTCGCCGATATGATCAATTCAATTGAAGAAGGTACGATCAGCGGAAAAATGGCGAAGGAGATTATCGAGGATATGTACAAGACCGGTAAACTGCCGCAGGATATCATCCGGGAAAAAGGCCTTGTACAGATTACCGATGAAGGAGAACTGGCCAAAACCATCACAGCGATTATCGACGCTCACCCCGGGCAGCTGGCGGACTACAGGGGCGGCAAGGAAAAGCTCTTTGGGTTCTTTGTCGGTCAGGTAATGAAAGCAACCCAGGGCAAGGCCAATCCGCAGCTTGTCAACAACCTGCTCAAAAAGATGCTTGCCCCATGATGATAAAAACCGTCTTCTGGAAAAACAACAAGGTGGTCATGATTGACCAGAATGCCCTGCCACTGTGCGAGCGGCACGTGATATGTTCGGATTACCGTCAGGTAATTAACGCAATCAAAGACCTGACCGTTCGCGGCGCGCCGGCCATTGGTGTGGCCGCTGCCATGGGCTCGGCGCTGGGTGCTCTTTCGATTCCATCGGAACCGGTTGAACAATTCAAAAAAAAATTTCATGCCGTTTGTGATGAAATTGAAAAATCCCGCCCGACCGCGCGCAATCTTTTCTGGGCAATCGAACGGATGAAGGAACATCTGGAATACGCCATCCTTTCCGGAAAGAAAAATCTGGCCGGTGAGTTGATCAAAGAAACCAGACGCATCTGCACCGAAGATATCGAAATCAACATAAAGATAGGGCAGCACGGCAGCAAACTGATCTCCGGCGGCGATCACATCCTGACGCATTGCAACGCGGGCGCGCTGGCTACAGCCGGTTACGGGACGGCGCTGGGTGTCATCCGTGCGGCCCGGGAGCAGGGGAAAAAGCTGCATGTCTATGTGGATGAAACCAGGCCGGTGCTGCAGGGCGCAAGGCTGACGGCCTGGGAACTGAAAAAAGAAAAAATACCCGCCACACTGATCTGCGACAACATGGCGGGATTCCTTATGCAACAGAATAAAATCAACAAGGTCATCGTCGGGGCAGACCGCATTGTCGCTAACGGCGATACAGCCAATAAAATCGGCACATATTCCCTTGCAGTTCTGGCGAAGTCACATGGGATTCCTTTTTATGTCGCAGCACCGATTTCCACATTTGATTTTTCGCTCAGCACAGGGGCGTCCATCCCCATCGAAGAAAGAAATGGATTTGAGGTAACCCATTTCAAAGAAGCCCGTTCGGCACCTCAAGGAATGATGGTTTACAACCCGGCATTTGATGTTACACCGGCCAAACTGATATCGGCAATCATCACGGAAAAAGGCATCATAACCAGACCTTATTCGTCGGCCATTGCCCGTTTGCGTAAAGGAAAAAACTGAATAATGAATTTACTGCTTTTCGATTTTGACGGCGTTTTAGTGGATTCGATCGACGTTTATGAAAAGACCGTAACCGATTGTCTGCAGCAAATCGGGCAGCCGTTGACGCGTGGCAGGGAAGAATTTCTGGAACTCTTTGAGGGGAATTTTTATGAATCCCTGGTACAGAAGGGTGTTGATATGGACAAGTTTACAGCCGCCTCAATCGACATTCTTGCAAAGATTAATTACGCCGAGATGAAACCCTTTGACGCGATCCGGCCGGTTTTGCGGGAATTAAAGAAAAATCACCCCCTCGTGGTGATTTCTTCGAACGACACGCCGACTATACGGGAAGCCCTGCGCCTCTATGACTTCAATGGAATTTTTGATGATATCCTGGGGTCGGATTTCATGCTTAGCAAAACGGAAAAAATTCTGCATGTCATTCAAAAGTATAACGTGAAGCCGCAAGACATATACTACATCGGCGACACGACCGGAGACATTAAGGAGGGCAAACAGGCCGGCATTAAAACGGTTGGCGTTACCTGGGGATGGCACAGCAAGGCAAAAATGGCAGGCTCCAGACCTGATTATCTGTTTGATCACCCGCAGGATTTACTCAATCTCAACTGACGTCCGGGTTTCCGCCCCCGTCGTTCAAAAAATATCGTCACAGGAAAACCGTTGCATCTTTTTCCCCCTGAAGGCATTTGCAAGTTGACAGCCGTACCATTTTAAAGTTAGAAGAGATGGAAGGATTTCTCAAGGAAGTGCCAAGGTCACTGGTGGGCCTCCTGGACTTCAAATCCAGTGTGGGGCGCTAGAACCGTCCCAGGTGGGTTCGATTCCCATGCACTTCCGCCAATTTAACTTGATTTTATTATGTTATTTGCTTTCTGATGCCCGCCAGGAATTTTATAATCTTAGCCACGATGTTCCTTATGGCTTCCAGTTTCACATCA
>JAQVLL010000331.1 GCA_028704195.1 Smithellaceae bacterium | reverse complement strand
ATTTACTTTTTTCCCACTTGCCTGCTTTCATGGATGCCGTGGCCTGGGGAATTTTCCGCGCGAGCGACACCATCATGGCAATGGCGTGCTCGGCGGTGGTAATGGTATTGCCGCCCGGAGTGTTCATAACGACGATGCCCCGCTTGCTCGCGGCGGGAATATCGATGTTATCAACGCCGGCGCCGGCCCGGCCGATGGCCGAAAGCTTCACAGCCGCGTCAATGACCTCAGCCGTAACCTTGGTGGCCGAACGGACGATGAGTGCATCGTAATCTTTAATGACATCTTTTAACTCGTCGGGCTTCATGCCTGTTTTGACGTCAACGGCTACATCCGGTGCGTTGCCCAGAATTTCGGCAACTTCGGACGCCATGGAATCGCTGACCAGGACCCTTTTTATAACGTTTTCCATGCGGCTCTTCCGTTAAAGGCTTTTTACCTTTTCGTTGAAAACTTTCTCAAGCTCGTCCAATGCCACTTTCAGGTCGGACTCTTCGACGGTCGGGCCGCACCAGAAACGGTAACCAGCAGGCGCGTCCTTGTATGAGTTAATATCATGGGCGATATTCTTCTTGCTCAGGTCGGAAGTGATGCTCTTGAGAAATTTGCTTTTCGTGTCCGCATCAAGTGCCGCAACTTTCGGATGCGTCACGGACAGGCAAACGGAAGTGTTGGAACGGACCTTGGAGTCATCGGCCAGAAATTCGATCCAGTCGGTTTTGGAAACCCAGTCTTCCACCACTTTCAGATTGGCTTTGCTCTTCTTAACCAATCCGTCAATGCCGAACTTACCGGCCCAATCGAGGGCATCAATGTAATCTTCCACGCACAACATGGAAGGGGTGTTAATGACATCGCCTTCAAAAATGGCTTTATTGATCTTGTCGCCTTTTTTCAGACGGAAAATTTTCGGCATGGGCCAGGTCGGTGTATAGGATTCCAGACGGGCGACTGCTCTGGGGCTCAAAATCATCATGCCGTGTGCAGCCTCTCCGCCCAGGCATTTCTGCCAGGAATACGTCAGAACGTCAATTTTGCTCCAGTCCACTTCATTGGCAAAGGTGTAGCTTGTGGCGTCGCAAAGAGACAGACCTTCACGGTCGGCGGGAATCCAATCCCAGTCGGGAATTCTTACACCGCTGGTGGTGCCGTTTGCGACGAAGACCACGTCTGTTTTCCAGTCCACTTTGGAAAGATCGGGAATCTTGCCGTAATCGGCTCTAATGATGGTGGGATTGAGTTTTAACTGTTTGTTCACGTCCGTCGCCCAGCCTTCGGAGAAGCTCTCCCACACCAGAACGGTCACGGGTTTGGGACCTAAAAGGGACCACATGGCACATTCAAAAGCGCCCGTATCGGAAGCCGGCAGAATGCCCACAAGGTAATCTGACGGAATGTTTAAGATTTTTCTTGTGTCGTTCATTGCTTTGACGATTCTTTCTTTTCCCAGCGCGGAACGGTGTGAGCGGCCGACCGGCGCGCTCTTCAGCGCGTCGATGCTCCACGCTGGCCTCTTGCTGCAGGGGCCTGAACTGAAATTGGGGTTCAACATAAATATCCATCCTTAAAATAAATTTTCTTAATCATCTTTTTTTCATACCAGTATTAATTTCTTTTCTCAAGAAATTTAAACTGTAGGAATAACCGTTAAGGGATGGATGTTCGAAAGGTTAATCCGATCACCGGGTATTATTTCAAGCTTATGATTTATTTATGAAAAACGGAAAGATAATGTCTGGGTCGCTTCTGCGGGAAAAGATTGTCCGGTAAAGGAGTCTGAAGGGATTTCTGTTTTTTCCAAATCAGCAGGCATGAATTTCTGAATATCGAAAATACAGGGAAACTCAGGAGATATTTTTTTTCGCCGAATGATACAACATTCTGCAGTAGCAAAAAAATACCGGCGGGGGAAAAACGTGGCATTGCCTTTCGTATTTTCCCCCGTAGGTTTTATGCCGGTTGAAGACCGACCATCTCATGAATTCGGCCGGTGACCTGTGGAGACAAGCCCATGTTTGTGGAAAGCCGGGTAAGATAGTCTTTCTCCGCCTGCGTATCCACTTCAATAGCCAGAAGCGATGCTGCGTAAATCTGCGCCGCAAGTTGGGGCTGTCCCTGGGCGGCCGCAATCAGTTTTTCTGTTTCCATTGGTTGTTGCAGCTGGTTGATAAAATAGTTTTGCGTTTCGCCGTCAACGCCCAATTCCTGAAATTTCGATGTAAACCGGTTGAGTTCATTCTGGTCAACCTGACCATCTGACTTAATGGCGTTCATCATGGCGATCAGAATAAGCTCTGAACTCTGCTCAAGTTCTTTTATGTCAGCCTCTGTTTGAGGTTCCAGAAGCCCGACGGGTACCTGTCGGCTTTGTTGTCCGCTTTCTTTCAGAGCTTTCAGCGCCATGGCACCGAGCAGTGCCATCAGTCCGCCGCCCACTGCTCCTTTTAAGGATTTTCCTCCTCCGCCCAGAAGTGCTCCGATCAGCGCTCCCAGGCCTCCCACGGCAAGGTTCCTGTTGCCTCCGACCGCCTGGCCGGCTCCTCCCATCATGCTTGAGAGCAAATCACCGATGCCGCCGCCTGCACCTGCAGTTCCCGTTCCCTGCCGACCTTCTCCGAACATGCCTGAAAGAAGGTCACCGATGCCGCCGCCACCGCTGCTTTTACCGCTGCCCAGGGCACTCGAAAGCAAGTCGCCGATGCCGCCCCCACCTCCCTGTCCGGCCGATTTTCCCAGCATGCCCGACAGGCTATCCATGACACTGTCGCCGCCCAGCGAATTTTTCATTCTCTCGCCTGAAGATGGCGTCATTCCTGATTGCACCATGGCACCTAGAAGTTCACCAATATTCATGCCCTTGTCCTCCTGTTTTTTTACGTGGTCTTTTTTTGATGGAAGATTATCAATATTTATTTAATGCAGACGCGACGCACTTGTTTGAAGTCGGTCAACCCCTGGATTGATTTCAGGATACCGTCCTGAAGCAGAGTTGTCATTCCTTCAGACATTGCTGTGTTGCGCATTACTTCAACCGTTTCATGTTTTTGCACGTGTCTCTTGATTTCATCCGTGGCTATCAGAAGTTCGTGAATGCCCATCCTGCCCTTGTACCCGGTTTTATCGCAGGTATCACATCCTTTAGGACGATAGAGTTTAAAACTGTTGTTATACGGGATGTTCAGTTTGGCGAATTCTTCCTCGCCATAGCTTTGAGCGATTTCTTCATATTCCTCTTTTTCGGGATGGTACTGCTCTCTGCATTTTTTGCACAGCGTGCGGACAAGTCGCTGGGCCAGAATGCCAAGCAGGGCGTCGGCGAAATTGAGGGGATCAATGCCCATATCGAGCAGACGAACGATCGTTTCCGGAGCGCTG
>JAQVLL010000330.1 GCA_028704195.1 Smithellaceae bacterium | reverse complement strand
TGGAAGAGAAATTGAAAATTGTTGCCGAAAATATACCACAGGGCGATATGGCGAAGTCTTTCTTACAGCATTTAGAGGAACTAAAAAAGGTGATCAATCTTCGTCATGGCATTCATGTAAGAGCTGAAGCGTTAGTATCTGCGGCCATATAGTCTTTTATGGGCATATTGTACAGATCGTGGTGTATTCATTGAACTCATCAAATCAAACATTGTTGCGATTTGTACCTATAATCTTCAATGGGTTATTGATATAGATAGCTATCAATTACATGAAGAAGTCGTGACTCGTGATCGTCTTTATACCTTATGTCAGGAAAACTCCGTCCAACGACAGCAATCTCATCTGTTGGCCGCCAAAATCTCTAACAGAGAAAACAGCCATATTTTAGTCCAAACTGCCTCGATGTCCGTTATCTCCGGCCAACACTTTCATCTGAACCACGCCAACTGCGCCCCTTTGGGCGCAGTTGCTGGAAAATTTCTCTGTAGGGGATATTCTTGGTGGGCCGTGCGGGGATTGAACCCGCGGCCAACGGATTAAAAGTCCGCTGCTCTACCGCTGAGCTAACGGCCCACATGTATATTATATCCTTTTTTGGAACAACGGTGTGTAACAGCTCGGAATTAGGATGTCAAGAAGAAACTCGATCTTTTCAATCCTGAAACGGATTCCCCAACTGAATGGTTTCTTCGCGGCCGGCGCCCACGGAAACCAGGGTGATTTTGGCGCCGGACAGTTCTTCCAGGCGCTTCAGATACTTCCTGGCGTTTTCGGGCAGTTCGCTCATCTTTAAAGCCGGGGAGATATTTTCCTGCCAGCCGTCAAATTCTTCGTAAACCGGTTCACAGGCGGCCAGTGCTTTTAGACTGGCCGGTGCCGAATCGGTCAAAAGCTTGTCGCCCAAATGGTAACCAACGCAGATCTTCAGTTTTTTTAAACCGGTTAAAACATCCAGTTTGGTAATTGCGAGTGCCGTAATGCCGGAAACACGGACAGCATGGCGCACCAGCACCATGTCCAGCCATCCGCATCGCCTTTTACGGCCTGTTGTAGCGCCGAATTCCTGGCCGACTTTCTGCAAATGATCACCGGTGGTATCGTTCAACTCTGTTGGAAAAGGACCTTCACCGACCCGCGTGGTATAAGCTTTGACAATTCCTACCACCGTTGAAATCCTGTTGGGACCGATGCCGCTTCCGCAGGATGCGTTTCCCGATACTGTGTTGGAGGACGTGACGTAGGGATAGGTCCCGTGATCGATATCCAGATGGCAGCCCTGCGCGCCTTCGAAGAGAACTTTCCCCCCTTTTTTTATTTCGGCATCCAGAATAAGTGAGGTATCCACGACAAAAGGTTTGATTTTTTGCGCAAAGGCCATGTATTGGGCCGCGATCTTTTCTTCAGACAAAGGTTCTACGCAGAAGAAATTTTTCAAAAGGAAGTTCTTTTCTTCCAGAGCATGACGCAATTTTTCGCCGAATAGATTTTCATCAAAGAGGTCACCTACGCGGATTCCTGTGCGGGCAACCTTGTCTTCGTATGCCGGACCAATGCCCCGGCCGGTTGTACCGATTTTCCTACCCGAAGAACGCGCCTCGCGGGCCTGGTCGATGCTCCGATGGTACGGCATAATCACATGCGCTTTTTCACTGACATAAAGCTTTGTGGATGATGGCAGAAAACCGGCCTGCGTCAGTTCTTCAACCTCTGTCAGAAAGACCGCCGGATCAAACACAACACCGTTGCCGATGATGCAGATTTTTCCCGGATGCAGAATTCCTGACGGGATCAGATGCAAAATCGTCTTTCTGCCTTTGACAACCAGCGTGTGACCGGCATTGTTTCCGCCCTGAAAGCGAGCGACCACATCCGCCTCTTCGGTGTAAAGGTCAACGATTTTCCCCTTGCCTTCATCACCCCATTGAGTGCCTACAACCGCAACATTGGCCATGAGTATATGCTTTCCTACATCTTAATCGGTGTAATGGAAATTACGTGCGGTAATTTCCTTAGTTTCTCCAGAACGTCCGGACCGACCGGTGAATCCGTATTCAGAACGACCAGCGCTTTCTTTGCCCTTGCGTCGCGGCTCAAATGCAGGCGGGCGATGTTGACATGATTGTCCCCCAGCGTGGTTCCCAGATTGCCGATAACACCCGGCTGATCATCATTGGAAACGGCCAGCATGCAGCCTTCCGGCACGATTTCAACAGAGAATTCGTTCACGCGAACGATGCGGGGATCATTTTTTCCGAAAGCGGCGCCTGCGGTTTTGCTGGTTTCTTTGGATGTTTTTATGGTCAAAGAAACCATATTGGTGAAATCTTTGATTTCCGTGCTTTTGGATTCCACAACCTTGATGCCTCTTTCTCTGGCGATTACCGGCGCATTAATGTAATTGACGGTTTCCTTCAGGATTGGATCGAGTAGTCCCTTGATCACTGAAATCGTGATCGGGGCGACGTTATGGTTGAGAAGTTCTCCGCTGTATTCAATGTTGACTTCCTGAATCGCGCCTGTCAGGAGCTGAGCCTGGAAGGTTCCAAGTTTTTCGGCAAGTTCGAGGTAAGGTTTGATCTGCGCCATGACTTCGCTGCTCACAGACGGGAAGTTGACCGCACCTTTAATTTCGCCGGTAGCGAAATAAGCGGCAATCTGATGGGCAATGGCAATGGCCACATTGGTCTGCGCTTCGTCCGTTGACGCACCCAGATGCGGTGTGCAGATGACGTTATCCAATCCGATGAGATCCATGTTGCGGGTCGGTTCTTCTTCAAAAACGTCTATAGCCGCGCCGGCGACTTTCCCGGATTTTAGCGCGTCGCAGAGTGCTTTTTCGTTTACAATGCCTCCACGGGCGCAGTGAATCAGGAACACGCCTTTTTTCATCCTGGCAAAGGATTCTTCATGGACAAGATTTCTCGTCTCAACGGACAGCGGTGAGTGCACCGTAATGAAATCTGAATGGGTATAGAGTTCATCCATGCTGACCATTTTCACGCCCATTTTTTCAGCGACTTCCGGTGAAATGAACGGATCATGGGCGATGACATTCATTTTCAGGCCGATGGCCCGGTCCGCGACTACGCTGCCCACTCTTCCAAGTCCAATGATGCCCAGGGTTTTATTGCAATACTCATTGCCCATGAATTTACTTTTTTCCCACTTGCCTGCTTTCATGGATGCCGTGGCCTGGGGAATTTTCCGCGCGAGCGACACCATCATGGCGATGGCGTGCTCGGCGGTGGTGATGGTATTGCCGCCCGGAGTGTTCATGACGACGATACCCCGCTTGCTCGAGGCGGGAATATCAATGTTATCAACACCGGCTCCGGCCCGGCCGATTGCCGAAAGCTTCACAGCCGCTTCAAT
>JAQVLL010000329.1 GCA_028704195.1 Smithellaceae bacterium | reverse complement strand
AGCCTATTTCTATCTTAATGGTTTCCTCCGTTTTACCAAGTAAAGAAGAATAACCAACAACCGCAATATATTGCGTTGAATTGTTGGCACCGGTAAGGGGCTGAAGCAACCGAAAAGCACCAAACTTTTCGGAGATGCGTGATATAGCGTTTTTTGTCGCAGCCATTTTCTTGCTGCGCACTGAGCGTAAAGAGTCAGCAGATGCTGATATGACAAAGTCTAGATCTTCACTGAGTCGATAGAACCCGGCATATACTTTTGCAAGACAGGTTCCTCCCTTAAACACCAGTGTTTCATCCGTTGATGACAAATAATGAAGCAGTAAAGAGCAGAAATAGTCTTTTTCCAACAACCGGGGGATAAATAATGTTTCAGCAGATGAATAATTCAGGGCTGACCGAAAGAGATCAGGATCTTCATGAAGTAAAGCAACCGGTTTATATTCAGGCTGTTTCATTGATGATGACCCCCCACCGCCGGTTAACCTTTCCCCGTTTTGGTTTTGTTGGAATCCAGGGAATCAGGCTTGTCGATGGTCTAAGCAGCTTTTCTAACTGTTTGAGCAATTTATTTTCAACGCCTACCTTCTCCAGAAGGGCGCCAATACGTCGCACGGTACCCATGTCGCCGAAACGTTCAGTCGCCATCACCAATGCGGTTGTATCGATGCGATCAGCGCGAAGTTCGTCCGTAATCCATGTGAATGCTCTGGGCAAACTATTGAACCTCGACCAGTCATAGACCGCATCCACAAGAGTACGCGTTCTTGACGAGTAGATTGCATTGAGCCCCTCTGTCGTTCGAAATTCCTCAGTATCACCCAAACGATTTTTACCAACCTTGATCAGCGAAAGCGCCACAGCCCCAACATTCCTTTCACCGGAAATAACGTTGTTGTATGCATAGAACCTTACCGGCACCTGATCATCAAATCCATAGCGATTAAAGGCGTTGGGACCGCATATCTGATAGCTTCCTTGACGATCCTGTATCACGGTATCAAGAACGGTGAAGGGATCGGGACTCCACTTGCCCCCTAGGGGTAATCGTTCAGGTACAAGATATAGACCTCGCCGCACTCTTGCAATCATCCCTGACAGAGCAAGGCGACTCAGAAGTTTTCGTTCCTGATCTTCAGTCAGCGCAAGCGATGACGCGATTTCACCCGTGCTAACCGTTTTAATCTTTCGCATCTGCGTATACGCAAAAAACTGTGCCTCACGTTTTCCCAATCCCTGTTTCATGTGTGTATTATATTTATAGGTTAATACCTTGTCAAGGTATTAATATAAAATAGTGTACAACAACATTATAACGGGATTTGGAACCATGATATATTTGCAGACCACGCCAAAGACCATCTGATACACTTACAAAACCGGCTAACATATTATTATTGCTGGTTTAATTTATAACGATAATTGATGCCTGAACTTCAGCCAAAAAATAAATGGCCGATTCCAATGATGAAATCGACCATTATTGTCTTGGCTCCCCAGCGCGGACTCGAACCACGGACATGCTGGTTAACAGCCAGCCGCTCTACCGACTGAGCTACTGGGGAACATTTTTTCTTTGTTTTTCCTTTCACCCGATGATTGTCGAAAAAATCGGATTACTTAAGAAAAATTTCAGCGGGTACATAATACAAGAACAGGCAGATGTCAACAACTTCAATTCATTATTTGAACAAAATGATCAATATTTTTTAAAATCTGCCTTCTTTACATCACAATTTACAGAATAATTTATAATAACCTGTATTTGACAATATTTTATTCTAATTTGTCATCACCGAGGCTCAATTTCATTAATTTTTCTTGACAACCCTTTTTACTCCCTTTACAAAAGACCAGCTCAAATTCACGGCTTAAGAATCAACCACCTCCCAGAAAGCTGTCGGGATGTGAAATGAACGTTATGAAATCGCAGCAACCTACGGAGAATTAACGCTCATCCCGCATGAGCGGGATTAAAGCAAATTGATCTGCCATACATTCATGGAAAATGGCGGCAGTAAATTACTTATTCTATTGAAAAAGGAGATTGAAAATGAAGGATGTAGTGATTGTATCAGCGTGCAGAACGGCCATAGGATCTTTCGGTGGAACATTAAAAAATGTAATTGGTGCCCGTCTTGCCGCCGTTGTCATGAAAGAGGCTATCCGACGCGTCGGGATCGATCCCGGGTTAATCGATGATGTAAGATTCGGATGCTGTATTGAACACCCTAATACTCTGAACACAGCCCGCGTGGGGGCTCTTCTGGCCGGCATTCCGGAGACCGTACCTGCTGTCACCATGAACCGCGTATGCATTTCCGGTATGGAAGCCATGCTCAGCGGTGCGGCCATGATCAAATCCGGGATGGCCGACATTGTTCTGGCCGGTGGCACTGAACACATGTCCGGTGTACCCTATGTCAGCTTTGATGCCCGCTGGGGATGCCGTCTCCAGGATACGGTTTTTGTCGACGCCATGATCCGCGCACTGCACTGCGGCTCCTACGTCATGCCGCTCGACGATACCTGCCCCGTTAAATCGGGCCAGCCTTTCGAAAGCTTAAAAGGGAAACCATACATCATGGGACATACCGCAGAATTGATCGCGCAGCTTCTGAACATCAGCCGTCAGGAAATGGACGAGGTCGCTCTGCGCAGCCATAACAATGTTGAGCGCGCCACCAAGGAAGGTGATTTTAAAGAAGAGATCGTACCGGTTGAAATTCCCCAGAAAAAAGGCAAACCGCCCGTCATCTTCGACAAGGATGAACATTTCCGTCCCGGATTGACCATGGAACAGCTGCAGTCCCTGCCGCCGGCATTTATCCCCAAGATCGGCAAGGTTACCGCCGGCAATTCCTCCGGTCTGAATGACGGCGCTTCCGCCTTGCTCATCATGTCTACCGAAAAAGCCAAAGAACTGGGATTAAAACCGATCGCCAGGATCCGATCCTCAGGACGAGGCGCCTGCAGTCCCACCGTCATGGGTTTAAGCCCGGTACCGGCCGTAAAGAATCTTCTTAAAAACGACCCGAAACTTTCTCTGGACGCCTTTGAGCTGATTGAGCTGAACGAAGCATTCGCAGGCCAGTACCTGGGATGCGAAAAAGAATTGGGCATCAACAGGGAAGTTACCAACGTTAACGGCTCGGGCATCGGGCTGGGGCATCCTGTCGGATCCACCGGAGCTAGAATTGTCGTAACGTTGATCCACGCGATGAAAAAGAGAAACAAAACGCTGGGCATGGCAACCCTGTGCGGAGGCGGCGGAGTATCGATGGCCTGCGCGATTGAGATGATTTAAAAAATAGGCTGTTAGACTATAGCCTGTTAGGTTATAGAAGGAAAAAAGAGAGACGTCATCTGACGTCTCTCTTTTTTTTAC
>JAQVLL010000328.1 GCA_028704195.1 Smithellaceae bacterium | reverse complement strand
TCGATTATGGCAGACTAGCATGCACCTTATTCACCTGTCCAGTTTTTGGGGAGTATTATACTATTCCATGCTTTCGATCCTGCTTCTTGGGGCCATGTTTCTCACAAAAGCCGGCTTCTGGCGTGTTGCGGTAATCATCCTCCCGCTGCTGATGTATTTCCCTGCGGTAAATGCAAATTATATTGGCGGAGTTAATGCACCGGGTAATTTCATGTACGCAATTCTGATCATGTTTGTGGTATTTATTTACGGGCATCGGAAAATGTGGATCGCCCTCGTGATCTGTCTTGCGACATATCTTAGCCTTGCCTGGATGATATCCACGGGTTATATAAAACCATTCAGAACGACTGAGGTGGTTTTCGTAAACAGGGTTGTGCTTGTCGCCGGTTTTCTCGTGAGTGTATCCATTATGATCTGGCTTTTAGCCCGCAGTTATGAAAGTGAGATCAAGGAAAGGATAAAGGCCGAAGAACTGCTCAACAAGCAAAATGAAGAGCTCAGCACGCTCAACGAGGCTCTGCGGGAAAACGAATCCCATATTAAATCGATCAGCAACAATCTTCCCTCGGGCATGATCTATCAGCTTATAATGAAGGCTGATGGAACAAGGCAATTTACCTATGTAAGCGATTCAGTAAAACGGCTGCACGGCGCAACACCAGATGAAGTCATGGCTGATGCTGATCGCATATATGGCAATGTGTATGAAGATGATGTCGCCATGCTAAAGAAGGCTGAAGATGAGGCGTTAAAAACATTATCAACTTTTTCGGTGGAGGTGCGGCAGAGGGAGCCGTCGGGAGGAATAAGGTGGTCTCAACTGTCATCGACGCCAACTTTAATGGAAGATGGTGCCATCCGGTGGGACGGAATTGAGCTTGTCGTGAGCGAACGCAAACATGCCGAAGAGGCGTTGCTGGAAAGTGAGAGAAAATATCGCACAATCATAGAACAGATGGAAGAAGGCTATTATGAGCTTGATCTTGCGGGTAATTATACCTTCGTGAATGATGCACAGTGCAGAATTCTGGGATATTCCAGAGACGAATTGATTGGAATGAATAATCGGCGGTATCAGGATCAAACAAACGCTAAAGTCATGTATCGACTGTTCAATGGAATTTACAGAACAGGTGATGCGGTCGCATCATCAGATGTTGAAATCATCGGAAAAGACGGGATGAAAAGATTTCTTGAAGTTTCGGTATCCCTGAAGCGAAACGGCAAAGGCGAGACCATCGGATTTAGGGGTATTGCCCACGACGTTACAGATCAGAAAAAGGCGGAGGATGAGAAGCGAAAACTGGAGGATCGTCTGCAGCGTGCGGAGAAGATGGAGATTCTCGGAAGAATGGCCGGCGGGGTGGCCCATGACCTGAATAATGTTTTAGGAGCTCTCTCCGGTTATTCAGAATTAATGCTGATGCAGATACCCGAGGGACAGAAGACCAGGGATTACGCTGAAAAGATTATAACGTCCACACAGAAAGGGTCCGCGATCATTCAGGACCTTCTGACGCTGACCAGAAGGGGCGTCACCGTTTCGGATGTGATCAATCTAAATGATATTGTGTCGGCTTTTTTCAAAACACCGTTATACGAGAAAATTAAAGACGATCACCCTGAGGTGACGTTCAGGGCAGAGCGTGACGAAAGCCTTCTGAACATTAAAGGTTCTATGGTACATCTGGAAAAGACGTTGATGAATCTGGTGTTGAATGCGGCAGAGGCGATATCAGGAAAGGGAGAGGTCACGGTCCGGACAGAGAATCGTTACCTGGACAAACCGGTTAAAGGCTACGATGAGATTCATCATGGCGATTATGCCATCCTGAGTGTAACTGATACAGGGGCCGGGATTCCTGAGGAGAACCGGGAGAAGATATTTGAACCGTTTTATACAAAAAAGACCATGCAAAGAAGCGGAACCGGCCTGGGGTTGTCCATTGTCTGGGGATCGGTGAAAGATCACAACGGGTACATTGACCTGCAGACAGAAGTGGGCAGGGGTACGACCTTTACGCTTTATTTTCCCATAACTCGTGAGGAAGTCATCGTAGCCGAGCGCGGGGAACCGATAGAACGTTTCATGGGTAACGGGGAATCGATATTAATTGTTGATGACATGGCTGATCAAAGGGATGTTGCTTCCGGGTTGCTTCAAAAACTTGGATATAAAGTTCATGCAGTATCCAGCGGGGAAGAGGCAGTTGAATACCTCAGGAAAAACGAGGCTGACCTTCTTCTTCTGGATATGATCATGCTACCGGGTATGGACGGTATGGAAACCTACCGGAAAGTTCTGGAGATCAACCCGAAACAGAAGGCCGTAATTGTCAGTGGTTTTTCGGAGACGGATCGCGTCAGAGAAGCCCAGAAACGGGGAGCAGGTGCTTATGTAAAAAAGCCCTATGTATTGGAAAAAATCGGTGTGGCCATCCGAGATGAACTGAAACGCCAGCATGCTGTATGAAGAGTGACAATCCCTGATCATTGATTTGAAACTTACAGGCGGGCACTGTCAGGGAAAGATTTCACCAGACATAATCTGGTTAATCAAACAGGGGATATAAAACATCCGTGTCCTTCGTGGCTCTGAATCATCCAATCGGTGTGCCGTCATACATGATGTTCTGTCCCATCATTTCCGGAGTCACCAAAACGATGCCCTGTTCACTGATGTGAAATCGACTGACATCCTCATCCCGGTTTTCGCCAATGACCGTTTTATCGGGAATGTGGGTTCCCTTGTCAATGATTGCGCGGTTGATGCGGCAGTTCCTGCCAATGTAGACTCCCGGCAAGACCACACTGTCCTTGACCATGCTGCAGGTTTCGATGCGCGTCGCAAAAAAGATGACGGAGCGCTTTACATGTGCACCGGCAATGATGCATCCACCGCTGACCAGCGAATCAATCGCTTCACCACGCCGTCCTTCATCATCAAAGACAAATTTTGCCGGCGGCAGCTGAACCTGGTATGTCCAGATTGGCCAGCTTTGATTATACAGGTTCAGCTCCGGTTCAATGGAGCAGAGCTCCATGTTTGCCTTCCAGTAGGCATCCACAGTGCCGATGTCCCGCCAGTAGGCCATCTTACCCTGATTGTCGCGATAGGTATATGCCATTGCCCGGCTGTTGGGGATGGCGCGGGGTATGATGTTTTTGCCGAAATCGTGGTCAGAATGTTCATCTTTGGCATCTTCGATCAGCTTATCGTAAAGAAATCCGGTCGAGAAAACATAGATGCCCATGGATGCCAGGGCCTGATCCGGTTTGTCGGGTATAGCTTCAGGATTGGCCGGTTTTTCGGTGAAGCGGGAGATGCGCATATTTCCATCGACGGACATGACCCCGAATTCACGTGCTTCCATGCGCGGTACTTC
>JAQVLL010000327.1 GCA_028704195.1 Smithellaceae bacterium | reverse complement strand
GAATCGTACCCTCGCTGTCCGGTGGTTCCGTGATTGTAAAAAAAGTTACTCGTGCCCAGATGGAAGAGAAGGATCTGCGTGATTTGATCCGCGATGAAGCCGGCAAATATCTTCCTTTTGATAACATGGATGATGTGAATTATGATTTCCAGATTCTGGGAGATAATGAATATAATCCCAATCAAATGGAAGTGATCATCGTCGCCGCCAAAAAAACCGATGTCAACAGCTATCTGGACGCGCTGACGGCAGCCGGTCTGACGGTTACAATTATGGACGTGGATTCTTTTGCACTGGAAACCATGTATGAAACCAACTACGAATTTGCAGAGGATGAAATCGTTGTTATGGTCAACATCGGAGCAGCCCTGACCAATATCAACGTCATAAAAGGCGGAATGTCCATTTTCACAAGAGACTTTACCGTTGCCGGAAATACGATCACCGAAGGGGTGCAGGCAAAATACAAGGTGACGGCGGAAGAAGCGGAAAAAATGAAAACAGAAGGTCCACAGGGCAGTGATCAGGACAACATAGAGCTGAAAAATGCCATTCTGGATTGCGCGGAACCGATCTGTTCGGAAATCGAGAGATCCATTGATTACTTCCGCTCAACTTTCGGTGCCGATTACATCAAGCATGTATATCTGTCCGGCGGATCATCAAGAATTGCCGGTTTGAGCGGCAATTTATCTCAGAGATTAGGTATAGAGACGGATTTAGTCAATCCACTCTTGAAAATTGGATACAACAAGAAAAATATCGACGCGGGCAAACTCGAAAGCATCAAGACAATCGGTGCCGTAGCCATTGGGCTGGGTTTGAGAAAAATGGGTGATAAATGATTAAAATTAATCTTTTACCTTACCGTGAAAAAGAAAAGAAAGAAAATTTTGCAAGACAGATAACGATTATCGGAGGGTTGTTTATCCTTTTTCTTCTTTGTCTTGCCTGGGGTTATTTCTACATGTCTTCTCAAGTGAAAGACCTGGAGGCAAAACTTGCAGATTCCCAGAAAACCCTGAAAGCCCTGGAGGTAAAAGTAGGCGACCTTGAAAAGTTTAAGCAGGAGAAAGCAGAGCTTCAGTTAAAACTTGGAGTGATTGGCACGCTGGAGGAAAACCGCCTGCTGCCGGTGAAAACGCTTGACGACTTGTCCCTGCTGGTTCCGCAGCAGAACATCTGGCTTACAAAAATCACGCAGCAGAATGACAGCCTGAGAATAGAAGGAGTTGGCCGGGACAATATTGTTGCCGCTGACTTTATGAAAACCATTGAAAAGTTTGAGCCGATCCAGTCTGTCGATTTAGTTTCTTCAAAAAAGCTGGTGATTGCCGATATGACGTTCCAGCAGTTTATCTTTTCCTGCAAAATGAAAAAGGGATTTTAAGTTATGGCCATAACAGCTAACGACATTAAAAAACTGTCTCCGCAGGCCAAGGCCCTGATTGTCATTGTAGTTATTCTGGTCATTGGCTATCTTTATTATTTTTATTTTTTATCGGATCTCATAGCGAAGAAAGCAACGCTGGAAAAAGAAAATCAGGACATTCAGGTTCAGATTAAACAAAAAGAAAAAGTAGCCCTGGAACTCAATAAGTATAAGGGTGAGGTCGACACGCTGACCGATAGCTATAAATTGGCTTTGTTAAAACTTCCCGACCAGCGGGAAATCCCCGGCCTTTTTCATTCTGTCTCTCTGGCAGGCAAGGATGCGGGTATTGAATTTTTATTGTTTGAGCCGAAGCCTGCCGTGCCTAAAGGCATGCCGGATGCCGGGAAACCGAAAGTTTCAGCTATGATGAAACCATCCGATCAGAGGCAGCAAGGACCGCAGAAGGCGGATGCCCAGAAGCCGGACGACAAGAGCAAGCCCGGTGATGGGAAAAAGGCGCCGGAGCCGGAACCTTTTTACGAGGAAATACCGGTAAAAGTGACCGTGACAGGCAGTTTTCAAAATACGGTCCACTTTTTTGAAAAAGTGGCCAAACTGCCGCGCATTGTCAATATTTCCGATATTTCCATGGGTGACAGAAAGAATGTGAAAGGCCGGGGAGATATTATTACTACATCTTGTACCGTGAAGACGTACATGTTTGTAGATAAAAAAGAGCAGACAAGTGAAAAGAAAAATGAAAAAAATTAAAATGATCATTTTGTGTAATTTGCTGATTCTTTTTTTGGCGGCTTTTAGTGTTTACTGTGCCGAGCCGGTCGACTCCGCTCAGCAGGCGAATCCACCAACATCCGCGGCCAGCGCCGGTTCGTCGGAAACCCAGGCGCCGCCTTCCTCACCTCAGATTTTGCCGACACCTCAAGCACCGGGGGGCGTTGCACAGGACGCCACGATGCCGGTGCCCGCATTTCAGGCTGCACCTGCACCCGGCAGTGCATACAGTTACAATCCGGCGGGCAAACCGGATCCTTTCAAACCGTTTGTTGATGTGGATGTTAAATCTGCGCATAAGAAAAAAGAAGAATCCATCTTTCCACTGGAGAGGGCGGAGATTGACAGTTTCACACTTGTGGGGATTGTCGGTGATCCATCAAAGAGAATAGCAATAGTTCAGGATGCAAACAAAAAGTTCTATCCCATGTTTGTCGGGTCGCACATTGGCACGCGCAAGGGAAAAGTAACCGGTATTCTCGCAGATCGGGTAACGATTGACGAGTTGGATGATAACAATAAGGTAAGAAAAATTGTTTTGAAACTGCGTAAAAATACTACGAGGTAAAGACATGAAAAAATATTTATCCAAAGTAATCCCTGCTTTTATCATTATCTTGATGTTTCTTTTTGCACCGGCCGGGGTTATTACAGATTTAAATGCAGACCAAAATAACGATCCCGGTGTGGGTTACCTGGAAAATATATTGTTTGAAAAATTATCCGGCCGGGAAAGAGTCAGCCTTGTCGTATCTCAACAGCCTAAGGTTGCCCCACCGTCCATACAGTCCGACGGGAACCTGCTGATCCGGCTGGACGATCTTTTTGCTCCCGAACACTTGAGAAACAGTATCGGGGAAGGACGGTTGCTGAATGTGACCAGTGTGTCTGCCCAGCAGCAGACGGAGGCGGGCAGGCAATGGGTTAATTTGAGAATCAGGTTAAAAGAAAATGTTCCCTATACCATACGGCAGGAAGGTAAAATTATCGTTATTGATTTTAATATATCCGGCGTGGAGGCAAAGCTGAAGAAGGCTTCAAGACTGGTTGACAGAAGTCAACGAAGCAGCAGTCTGGCCGAAACAGAGATGGATCGGTTCGACCGGCGCGACGGAGCAAAAAAATACACGGGGAAAAATATTTCGCTTGATTTTCAGGATGCTGATATCAAAAGCGTTTTACGGTTAATGTCTGAGTATGGCGACAAAAGCATCATAGCAGGCGATGAT
>JAQVLL010000326.1 GCA_028704195.1 Smithellaceae bacterium | reverse complement strand
AGATAACCGATTACGGGCAGAATCAGGACATAAACAGACAAAGCGGCAGCCGCCATAATACTTTTTTGCCAGTGAACATGGCTCCAGATATCCGCCCTTCGCGCCTGATTGGACCGATCCGCAAACGTCTGGCCGAATAAAATCAGGCAGAAAACAATGATCAGTAGACTGGTCCAGAAAGGCATAAAACCGGCCTCAGGATCGGTCAGGTGGCCAATCCCCAGACCGACAGAAGATACTGCGACAAAAGCTGAAAGACCAAGGAAAACAACACCGCTGATCAGATTGCGCTTATCCATTTTATCTGTTCCCCGTCCTTCAGCCCATGCAGATTTATTCCGGTTTGGTTGCCGCTTCCTTGATGGCCCCGCTGGCAATCAGGTTTTTATTGATAATTTTCCAGTGTTTTCTTAAGAAGCTGTCAAACGCTTTACCATCGTAGTGAACGGGAATCATGTTGATCCTGTCGAGCGTTTCCAGATATTCACTGCTTTTTACGGCGGCTGCAAAAGCGCCTTCAAGTTTTTTCATGACGGCAGGATCAATATCCGATGGCGCGACGATGGCAAAAACGGCGTCATTGGCAAAGTCATAGCCCTGTTCTTTCATCGTGGGGACATCAGGATATTTAGGGGAACGATTTTCGCTCATTACGGCAAGGAGTCTGGCTTGGCCTGATTTAACGGCCGGTACCAGTTCCGAGGTCAGAGAGGCAAATTCAACATGGCCGCCCAGAAGCGCGGTGAGCGCTTCCATGCTGCCTTTGTAGGGTACATGGATCAACTGCAGTTTGTCTTTTGAGGCAATTTCCTTTACGGCGGCGTGCGTGGTGCTGCCCACACCGGTCGTGGCGTACTTCACCTTGCCGGGATTCATTGCCGCATAACCGGTCAGGTCCTTGAGGGTTTTCCATGGCGCGTCGTTTTTCACTACCAGACCCAGCTGCGGTTCGGTAAAACCGATAACGGGCTTAAAACTCGTGAACGGTTTGAACGGAACCCTCTGCTGCTGGCTCACCCGGATGAGAACTGAACTTGGCGTAGCGCAAAGCGTATAACCATCGGGCTTTTGAGACAGGAGAGCAGCCAGCGCAACGCTTCCCGTTCCACCCGGCTTGTTTTCAATAATGACGGGCTGTCCCAGAATCTTTTCCGCTGACTTTGCCAGCGCCCGCGCGCTCAGATCCATGCTGCCCCCGGGAACAAAGCCGACCAGAACCGTGATGCCGCGATCCGGATATTCAGCCCTCACCGGGCCCGGATAGATCAGGGAAACAACGATCAGCGTGATCACCAGGGTTGCCGCGGAAAACCAACAATTATTCTTCATAAACCAGTCTCCTTTTTCGAATAATTTTACACAGGCGGCAGAGTATAGAAAGCATCCAAATGGTTGTCAATGGTTTTATCTGTTGTTTTTACTCATTTTATTGATCCTGAAAATATTTTCTTGACAGCGGCTTTCAACCGCACTATAACATTAAAGCTCAACTTTAATGTTTGAGGAAAATGAATGAAACTGAAAATCGGTGAAATCGCCAAAAGAAGCCATGTTCCGGCCTCGACCATCCGCTACTATGTATCGGAGGGGCTATTGCCAAGACCCGAAAAAGTCAACGAAAAAATGGCCTACTACGACGAGGCCTGCATTGACCGGCTGCGCGCCATCCAGGAACTGAAGGGAAAGCGCTACTTTCCGCTGTACCTGATCAAGAATATCCTGCGCCGCATGGATGAAGGACTCAGCCTCCTGGAAGCGGAAACCGTTGAAAACGCCGTCTTCAATTTAGAGGATTCTACCGGGCATGGGCTGCTTGACCGGCAGGCCTTTCTGGAAGCGACCGGACTGACGGAAACCCAGTTGCGGAAAGCAGAAAAGCTGGGTGTCCTGATTCCGTTTACAACGGGTACAGACAAACCGCTATACAATGAAGAAGATGTGCGGATTGGACGGGATGGGATCCGTCCGCTTATCGTATTGGGAAGGGATCAGGACGAGCTGTCGTTCTGGGTGGAACTGGGTAAAAAGATCGTGGAAAAGGAAATGGCCCTGCGCAGAAAAATTGTTGCCGGAAAATCGACGAGAGAAAACATCCTGATTACGACGGAATTGACCCGGATCGGTGAATTCTACAGAGGTTACATATTGAAGCGTCTTTTCCAGAAACAGGTGCAGCAAAATATTCAAAAAAGTCTGAAAAAAAGCAAAAAAGCGAAAGCAGGAATTCAACGCTAAAATACGAAGGAGGATTTTATGTTCAAAACAGCCATAACGGAAATGTTCGGCGTGAAGTACCCGATTATCTGCGGAGCAATGATGTGGCTTTGCAAACCGAAAATGTGTGCCTCGGTATCCAACGCGGGAGGCATCGGCAATCTCACCGCCGCCAATTATGAAACGGCCGACGAGTTTCGGGCGGCCATCCGGGAAACACGCAAACTGACCGACAAGCCATTTTTTATCGCCATTACCCTTTTGCCTTCGATGCGGATCACACCGGAACATCACAAGATGTACGTCAAAGTCTGCGCGGAGGAAAAAGTTGACGGCATTGAATTTTCCGGAACACCGCTGGACAAGGTGGCGGGCATGGAAGCGGTCGAACTTCTCAAGAAAGCCGGCGTAAAAATGTTCCATAAAGTCGGCGCCGTCCGTCATGCACTGCACGCGCAAAAGATCGGCTTCGACGGCGTGTACGCGGCAGGGATCGAAGAAGGCGGCCATCCGTTGAATGATGACGTAACCACCATGGTGCTCACGCGCAAAATGGTTTCTTCCATAAAAATCCCCGTGGTCTCTGTCGGTGGAATCGCCGACGGATCGGGGCTGGCAGCAGCCCTGGCTCTGGGTGCCGACGGTGTGATGATGGCCAGCCGGTTTATCGCCACAAGGGAATGTGAAGTCCACGATAACATCAAGCAGGAGCTGATCCGGAGACAGGAATTCGACACCGTGATTTACGGTAAATCCATCGGCCTGCAGGGTCGCGGCCTGAAATCGAAAGTCCTGGATGAAGTGCTGGCCATTGAAGCTCGCCAGGGCGGATTTGAAGAGCTCATCCCCCTATTATCCGGTCAGAAGGTAAAGGAAGCCTGGGAAACCGGCGATATCGATTATGCACCGCTGATGGTCGGCCAGTCCATCGGTCTGATCAATGACATTCCCACCTGTGCCGAACTGCTGGAGAGAATGGCAGCCGAAGCCAAAGAGCATTCAGCCAGGGCCTCAAAGCTTTGCCGAAACTGATAAAAACGTTCAAAACACTTTCATGATAAAAAGGAGAAAATATGAAAACGAGAATCACTGAAATGGTTGGTATCAAATACCCCTTCCTGCTCTCCGGCATGAGCTGGATCAGCACCCCGAAAATGGTTGCGGCCGTATCCAACGCCGGGGGGTTGGG
>JAQVLL010000325.1 GCA_028704195.1 Smithellaceae bacterium | reverse complement strand
CGCTACGCCGCCGAAACGCTCATGCCCGCACTTTTGCAGCTTGAAGCAGCCTACAACAGGGCGAAAAAAGACAGGAGCTTTGCCAGAGAATTCGACTGGTACCGTCGCGAATACGCCGGTCGCCCCACGCCCTATATTTCGCCCGGAGGATGACGAATGCCCTGGGTGGCGCCAAAATTTATCTCAAGCGGGAAGACCTGAATCACACCGGCTCGCACAAAATCAACAACACGCTGGGACAGGCTCTACTGGCCAGACGGATGGGCAAGAAAAAAGTGATTGCCGAAACAGGCGCGGGACAGCACGGCGTAGCCACGGCCACCGTCGCAGCGCTTTTCGGGATGGAATGCAAAATATTCATGGGGGAGGAAGACATCCGCCGTCAGGAACCCAATGTTTTCCGCATGAATATTCTCGGCGCGGAAGTGATACCCGTTAAAAGCGGAACCGCCACCCTCAAAGATGCGATGAACGAGGCCATGCGCTACTGGGTGGGAAGCGTTCGCGATACATTCTACATTATCGGAACAACCGCCGGACCGCATCCCTATCCCGTGATGGTGAGAAATTTCCAGTCGGTGATCGGCTTGGAGATTAAAAAGCAGATTCATAAAACAGAGGGCAGAAATCCTGATGTGCTGGTAGCATGCGTGGGCGGCGGCTCCAACGCGATGGGAACGTTTTATGCTTTTCGCAACGACAGGGAGGTTGCGATGTTCGGTGTGGAGGCGGCCGGCCTTGGCATGAACACACAAGAGCACTCCGCCAGCATCAGCGGTGGGAAAGTTGGTGTTCTGCATGGCAATAAAACATACCTTCTGCAGGATGACAACGGACAGGTGCGCGATGCATACTCGATCGCGGCCGGGCTGGATTATCCCGGCGTAGGGCCGGAGCACGCCTATTTTGCGCAAACCGGCCGCGCAACCTATGTAACCGTCACGGACAGGGAGGCTATCGAAGCGTTTTCCTTTTTGTCAAAGAAGGAAGGCATCATTCCCGCACTGGAAAGTTCGCATGCCATCGCCCATGTCATGAAAATCGCACCGACGATGAAAAAAAATAAAATCATCGTCGTCTGCCTGTCCGGACGCGGCGACAAAGACGCCCAGACGATTTTAGAAACAAACGCACTTTAGTGTTTTTGTAAGTCCAGGCAAATATCTGTTTCGACAGATTGTCATATTTGGAAATATTTATGAATTTGTCATTGCGAGCCGACTCTCAGTCGGCGTGGCAATCTGAAAGACTGAGATTGCTTCGCTTCGCTCGCAATGACGCATAGAAAGATGAAATAGGAAAATCATATGGGACGAATAGGGAAAAAGTTTGAATCTTTGCGCGCCAGAAATGAAAAAGCGTTGATTGTCTATTTAACGGCGGGAGACCCTTCGCTGGATGCCACAAAGAAATTAATCCTCGGCTTGGAAAACGCAGGTGTGGACATTTTGGAAATCGGCGTTCCTTTTTCCGATCCGACGGCTGACGGACCGGTCATCCAGGCCGCCTCACAGCGCGCGCTGAAAAACGGAACCACCCTTAAAGGTGTCCTGAATCTGGTTGCCGATATCCGCCGGGTTTCAGAAATTCCCGTCGTTCTTTTTGGTTATTTCAACCCGATTTTTGCCTATGGCGTAAAAAAGTTTGCTAAGAGCGCGCAGAAAGCCGGTGTGGATGGTGTTCTGGTTGTTGACCTGCCGCCGGAAGAAGCGCAGGAGCTGAGAATTTACTCAGATGCTGCCGGGTTGGATTTTATTTCGCTTGTCGCCCCGACCACCGGCAAAAACCGTTTAAAGACTATTCTCCAAAGTGCTACGGGCTTCCTCTACTACATTTCCATCACCGGCGTCACCGGCACCGCCGCACCTAAAACAGCAGACATCGCCCGCGAAGTTGCAATAATCCGTAAACTTACCAAAATGCCGATTGCCGTTGGTTTCGGCATCTCCAACGCGGCCCAGGCCAAAGAAATCGGGGCTGTTGCTGACGGCATCGTCATCGGCAGTGCGGTTGTCAAACTGATTGATCAAAACCGCGACAGCGACAACCTGGTAAAAATCGTTGCTGATTATGCAAAAGAAATGAAACATGCACTGATGAAGCAAACCTGAATGATTGGCCAGACGGTTGATATTTTATGGTACTCAGCCACTTGGCTTCGGTCCCTTCGACAGCCTCAGGGACCTCAATTGCAGGTTCAATCTTGAAGATTGAATCTATGGTTTAAGTTTGATCATACAAAACATTTGGTTCAGTCAATATCACTGAACCAGCGTGGGCTTCGACAAGCTCAGCCACACTATCTATTATTGTCTGGTCCCTGAGACTGTCGAAGGGACCTGATATTTCAGGATCAAAAAACCGGGCTTCTTCGTTTTCTAATAATTTGAATAAGTGGCAGAACAATCAGAATGACACAGACCATCAATGCAACCAGCGCGATCGGTCGTTCCACAAAGATAGTAAAACTTCCCTGGGACATCAAAAGCGAGCGGCGCAGGTTGACTTCAAACATGGGACCGAGCACAAAACCCAGGATCATGGGAGCGGCCTCGAAGTCGAATTTATTGAGCAGGTATCCGACCACGCCGAACATTACCATGACGCCCATGTCAAAGACACTGTTGTGGATGCTGTAAGCGCCCAGCAGGCAAAACAGGACGATGAGCGGGTAGAGGATTTTATCGGGGATCCGCAGAACCTGAACCCACAGCGGAATCAGCGGCAGATTCAGGATCAGCAGGATAACATTCCCCATATACATGCTGGCAATCACACCCCAGAAAATTTCCGGATGCTGTGTCATGAGCAGGGGTCCGGGCGTCACACCATGAATCATAAACGCGCCAAACAGCACAGCCAGGACCACGTTGGGCGGAATACCAAGCGTCATGAGCGGAATGAAGGATGTGGATGCCGCCGCATTGTTGGCGGATTCGGGTGCCGCGACGCCTTCGATCGCACCATGGCCGAATTTTTCCGGGTGCTTTGACACTCTTTTTTCTACGCCATAAGCCATGAATGTGGAAAGCACCGGCCCACCGCCGGGCAGAATGCCCATGAAAAAGCCGATCACTGTACCGCGCGCAATCGCCCATCTGGCCCGCAACCATTGGTTCTTGTTTGGAAACATGTTTTTGATTTTGACCTGCAATACTCTGACGGGGGCGGTCTTTTCCAGATTGACAAATACCTCAGCGAGGCCGAACAGACCGATGGCCAGTGGTACTACGCTGATGCCTTCGAACAAATGGATATTTCCAAATGTGAATCTCTGTTCGGACGTAATGGGATCCAGCCCGATCAGGCTGAGCAGAATACCGGTTGCCGCCATGAGCACCGCCTTGATCATCGATCCCTGCGCCAGATAAACGATGAACGTGAATCCCATCAGGATGATTGCAAAGT
>JAQVLL010000324.1 GCA_028704195.1 Smithellaceae bacterium | reverse complement strand
CCGCCGTATTCATCGATGACAATGGCAATATGTTTTTTGTTATTTTTAAATTCATGAAACAGCAGATGGGCGTTTTTCGTTTCGGGAATGTAATAGGGCTTGGTAAGACGGGATAAAATGTCGGAAGTCGTTATGTTCTGCGGCCATACATCCAGCAGATCCTTTATGTTCAGAATACCGATGATGTTGTCAACCGACCCCCTGTACACGGGTAACCGCGTATGCCGGGATTCCGCAATTTCTTGAATCATCTCTTCCGGTGTGTCGTCCACGCTTATGGAAACAATATCCGTCCTCGGAATCATGATTTCCCGCACCATGGTGGACGTAAACTCCAGAATATTTTCAATCATTTTTCTGGATGCATCATCAAAGACCCCGCTTTTCTGCCCTTTGGCCAGCATGGTTAATATTTCCCTGCGAATATAGTCGGGGTTGCGCCAGAAAAACAGCTCAGATAGTTTTTTCATATCCGTCTCAATTTCTTCCGCGATTACAGGCCCCGTAAAAATTCAGGGCGCAGTCTGCTAACATCATTTTCTTCTATGACTGCCCCCATCATTTTCAGAATTTGTTCTTTCTGTCGGGGAAGGCGCGCCTTGATCGGCAGATAATTGGATGCATGATTGGATGTAAAGTAACAGTTTGTAAAATTCGAGTTGGCAATCATCAGATACAACTCCCGGATAAACCCGATTTTATCAGGCAGAACAAATTGACCTGACCTGTAGTCCTCATACATTTCCGTCTGCGGCACAAGCATGAGCGTCAGCGCGCCTACATAATCCGGATCCATTTCCGTCAGAAGGCTCGCGCTATCCATTGCGTGCTCAATACTCTTTTCTATTCCGCCGATGCCCAGTATGACCGTCACCGATAACTCTATGCCCGCTTCTTTGACCCGCCGTGCCGCTTCCACCATTTTTTCCCGTGTGGCACCTTTATGAATCTTCTTCAGTAACTCGGCGTTGCCGGTTTCCACGCCCAGATAAAGGATTTTCAGCCCCAGATTGCGGAGCTCTTTCAGATCGTCAACCGATTTTCGTAGGATGCTTTTTGTGTTGGCATAGCTCCCGATCCGCTCGAGTCCCGGAAGATACCGGTGAATCATCTGCAGGATTTCGACCAGACGCGGCTGCGGGATAATCAACGAGTCACCGTCACACAGGAAAAGACGGCTGACAGGACCGTATGTTGCGGCTTCCCGAAGATCTTTTTCAATTCGCTCCAGAGGTTTTATCTTAAATTTTTTCTGCCGGTATGTACCGCAGAACGTACACCGGTTATGAGAACAGCCAATCGTGACCTGTAAAAGCAGGCTGTAGGCTTCACTGGGCGGGCGTATGATCAGTCCTTCGTAGTCCATGGTATTCGATTGCCTCTTTTTTAATAATTTCGTGTTGATGCTCTTTTCATTTCACAGGATACCCTGCAGGACTTATTAAACATGCTCTATAAATTATGTCAATGATCCTTGTGAAAGGTGCTTCCTGATAAAAAAAGGGAGCCGCAACAAGCAGGCTCCCTTCGATTTTCTGGCGGGGCCGATGGGACTTGAACCCACGCCCTCCGGCGTGACAGGCCGGCGTTATAACCAACTTAACTACGACCCCAAAAAATCGTGATTGAAACTCCATTACCTCTTTTCTTTTTCTGGTGGGCGGGACAGGGCTCGAACCTGTGACATCCACGGTGTAAGCGTGGCGCTCTTCCAGCTGAGCTACCCGCCCACATATCCAAAAAAGCTGCATGGCTTCTAGCAACATTGGAATTTCTTGTCAAGACATAAAAAAAGAAATCCCAATCAATTCACAGGTTGGGCACTGACCTGCATGTCCGTCGCCATAACCTTGCTGAAATCATCTTCATCTTTGGCAAATACGATGTCCAACACCTCATCAATATGATCGACAAAGACGATCTTCAGGGCATTTTGGACGTTGCGGGGCACTTCCGCCAGATCTTTTTCATTATCCTTCGGGATAATGACCATTTTAATATTGCCACGGTGAGCTGCGAGTATTTTTTCCTTCAATCCGCCGATTGGCAGCACCCTGCCGCGTAAGGTAATTTCACCCGTCATGGCCAGGTCGGCACGAACTTTCTTTTTCATGAGGGCGGAGGCAATGGAGGTTGCCATCGCAATTCCGGCAGACGGACCGTCCTTGGGAATCGCCCCTTCCGGCACATGGACATGAATATCAATTTTCTTGTAGAAATTTTTTGCCAAACCGAACCTTTCGGCGCGTGCCCGAATGTATGTAAGGGCGGCCTGCACCGATTCCTGCATGACATCACCGAGTTTCCCGGTCATGACCATGCGTCCCGTTCCTTCCATGACGGATGCCTCAATGGCCAGAAGTTCGCCGCCTACTTCCGTCCAGGCCAACCCGGTTGTCAAGCCAATTTGATTTTTTTCCTCCGTTTCACCGTGGCGGAATTTGGGAACTCCTAAATATTTCGTAATACGTTTTGAATTGATTACAATTTTCTTTTGCGAACCGTTGCTGACAATCTCTTTGGCTACTTTGCGGCAGATGGAAGCAATTTCCCTTTCGAGGTTCCGCACACCGGCCTCCCTTGTGTACTGACGGATCATGCGCAGTAAAGCTCCGTTTGTAAATTCGATGTTATCCGTGACCAAGCCATTGGCCTCCATTTCCTTCGACAGAAGGAACTGTTTGGCGATTTGCATCTTTTCCTGTTCCGTGTAGCCGGCGATGCGGATCACTTCCATTCTGTCCTGCAGGGGCGCCGGTATGGTCTGCAGAACGTTGGCCGTTGTGATAAACAGAATGTCGGACAGATCATAATCCACATCCAGATAATTATCATTGAAGGCGACATTCTGCTCCGGATCAAGGACTTCCAGAAGGGCAGAAGATGGATCGCCACGAAAATCGGAACTCAATTTGTCCACTTCATCGAGACAGAATACAGGATTGTTGGATCCCGCTTTCTTCAGAGATTGAATGATTTTACCCGGCATCGCGCCGATATAAGTCCGGCGGTGGCCGCGGATTTCGGCTTCGTCTCGAACCCCGCCCAGGGAAATCCGCACAAACTTTCGATTGGTCGCGCGTGCCACTGATTTGGCAATAGATGTTTTTCCGACACCGGGAGGCCCGACCAGGCAGAGAATCGGTCCTTTATTCTTCTTGACCAGCGCCTGAACAGCCAGGTACTCAATGATGCGTTCCTTGACTTTTTTCAGTCCGAAATGGTCTTCATCAAGGATGTTTTCGGATTCCTTCAGCGTGTATTTATTTTCCGTCACTTCCGACCATGGCATATCCAGAATCCAGTCAATGTAATTGCGGACAACCGTGGCTTCCGCCGACATGGGTGACATCATCTGGAGTTTTTTTATTTCCTGGCGAACTTTCTTTGTTGCCTCTTCGTAAAGTTTC
>JAQVLL010000323.1 GCA_028704195.1 Smithellaceae bacterium | reverse complement strand
AAAATGAAAACCGTTCTGGTAAACCTTCAGGGCATCGGCAATATTGCTGAACAACACGATGCTCTTTTTGCCGTTGCCCTGGGAAAAGACGTAACTGGCGGCAAAATCCTCCACAGAACAGATATTGACTTCGATATCACTCGGTACAGCCATCCGGATAACCGTCTCACAGAAGAAATCGCTGGCGGCATTGTCATCCACAACCATGATACATTTCGCTTTAACGAATGGTACCCAGGCTTCCAAGATCTGGCCATGAACAAGCCTGTTGTCCACCCTCACCAGAGCAATGTCATAAGATTCCGCCAATTGATCACCCGATTGCTTTTTTACTCAATATTTCACTGGCCAGAGAGATATTCTTTTTCCCGTAATCCTTAATGAAGCAGGCGAATTCATTTAAGGTCATCCCTTCCTTTACGTCGGATAACTTCAGTAACATCGGCAAATTCACCCCTGTGACAACTTCCACCTTCCCTTCTTTCATGAAAGACAGTGATATGTTGGACGGTGTCCCTCCAAAAAGATCCGTTAAAATCAGAACACCTTTCCCTTTGTCCAGCTTTTTAATCGCGCCCTGAATCTCTTTCTTTAAATCTTCGACGCTTTTGGACTGCTCAACACAAACATGCATCACGTCTTTTAGCGTGCCTTTAATCAGCTCCGCCGCCCGGATTAATTCATTTCCCAGATTCCCATGGGTTGTTATTAGCACACCGATCATAATCGCCCCCCCTTATTAAAAGCGCCTGCTACGCTACAGATGGTTCGCCGACACACCTGTAATCATCTTGATATATCAGCTGTGTGTAATAGATTGCCTAATCATTGTCAAGATTTATTGAAAAGGTTCATTATCTATGGACAGAATATGATATTCGACCCTCCGCGATGGATAGATCGTCTCCATGATCTTCGTATATCGTTTCAGTTGTTCATCGTATTTTTGCTTCAGGCCCCGCATGGACCCTGATTTATAATCCATGATGGTGATCAAATCATCGGACACGATCATTCTGTCCACAATACCAAAATTGTTCCTATCCGATATCTGCTGCTCGATATAGAGCCTGCCCGGTCTGAACATCACCTCCGCGACGTCCTTTCTTTCGACAAAGCGCACCACGGCATCATATTCCTCATCGTTCAGCTCTCCAGCAGGGGGCAGATCTGATTTCCGTACAACCTTGGCAAGCCAGCGGTGCAGTCTCTCCCCTCGCATAATACCCGCCCTGATCGAGGCGGATATCAGCATCGGATCAATTTCGCCATACATCTCAGGTTCGCCACTGGATTTTTCCGGCACGTTCAATATGATCACAGCTTCAACATCTCTTGAAGAACCGGACGGCAGGCAAACTTCCTTTTTAAAGCCTTCAGGAGCAAATTGAGAAAACGTATTGAGCAGGGCCTGATGCACTTCCTTGCGGGCTTCTTCTTTCTTTGCCGGCAGAAAAACCGTAAGCGTCTGCTGCGCCCTCGTCGCGGCGACATATAAAACATTGGCTTTCTCACGCCGGATTCGCGCCAGATTTTTTTGATGATTTTGAATGATTTCCCCTGCAAGGACCGATCTGCCCGCAGCCCAGAAATCATACTCGTTGGCTGTAAATTGAACATGACATTTCTCGGAAGGCAGATAGAATGCAGTCTCTTTTTCATCCTCGCTCCAGAAGATAAAAACATGCCTAAACTGAAGCCCCTTGGTTCCGTGGATGGTGTCCACTTTGATGTTGTCCCTTTTCTCAGCCTCGGGCACCTTCACATGAAACCGTATAGTGAACATCCGTAAAAGAAATCCATCTGCATCATCTCCGCCTTCACTGAAGAAGGATTGTGCCTCATCCTGCCAAATGTTGAGGATGTTCGCGGGGATTTTCCCGCGTAAAAGCTCAATAGCGCAGCTGACAGCCATACTTCCAAAGGGTTTTGGGAATTTTCCTGCGAATTCTGCCCGAACACTCTCCACGTTCCCCAATATCTCATTCCATAAAGGCGACTTCGCCACGGTTTTTGAAAACAGGTGATCGCCTTCTTTAGAAAGAACGCCCGTTATAAAAAGCATGACCGCGACGCCTTCTTCTGTTGAAAGAAGTTGCCTGCCCTTAACCTCTGACACGCCGATGCCTTCCTTGACAAGTTCAGCAGTGATTTTCTGGACATGATTGTTGGTAGCGGCAAGCACAGCCATGTCGCCCCACTGACATTCGTACTCCGATTTCTTCTGTTTTAGAACCTTGACGATCGTATGATAAAAGGGGGCTTCCGAAGGGCCATTTTTTTCAAGATGAACAAGCCCCACTTCTGTTACGCCTTCAAAACTGCCGGGCTTATCCGGAGGTTTCTGTATTTCCGTTTTCTCTTTCCCCGTGAAAATATTTTCCACAAGTTTATTGAAAAATGATATCAGGAGGGGTGTGCTTCTGTAATTGGATTCAAGCGAGCGTTCCTGGATGACACGTTCTTCCATATACCCTGAAAGGGCTTTTTCCAGAGCCTCGCGGTTTGCACCTCGCCATCCGTATATCATCTGTTTCCAGTCACCCACTGCAAAAAATGATCTTTCACCGCGCTCGCCAGGACCGGACAGGATTTCTTCAATAAGGGGCAACATGATTTGAATATCGCCTTCCGAGGTGTCCTGGAATTCGTCAATCAGCAGATGCTCCGTTCTGTCAAGCCCGAGGGAAAAGTAGTTGCTCATGAGCCGCGGTCTTTCCATGGATGCGTCTCCATCAAGGGCCAGCAGGGTTTTCCGCACATCGGAGAAAAATATCACACCTTTTTCCTTCTTCACTGTCTGTGCAGCTTCCAGATAGTTTTCGCAAAGAAACGCAACCACAAGTTCCCTGAGAAGAGCCTTGTTTATGGACAGTCTTTCGGCGATCTTGCGGTATTTTTTGAAAATCTCATTAAGATCAGTGTAAGGGCTCACATCCCATGCGATCTTCTTGCCAAGGCTTGTGTAATTTTTCAGGTCAGTATGTGTAGCAACCGCTTTAGTAACAAAGCTTTCATAATCGTGAAGGGCATTGATGACCCAGCTGTTGATTCGAGGCGGCATCATTTCAGACAATTCATCAGCCTTTGTATGCAGAGCATCGACTTCATTCCTCAGGATGCCGTTCTCTTTCATCAAGGTGTCAAGGTCTTCAATCCTGTCCATATCCGCCAGGCAGCGTTCGAGAATCTGCTCATCGGCAAGAGGCTTCCAGAGATTGTCCAGATCCGTTCTCAATATGCGGGCGGCGATGATCAGTTGATCCCCCATGCCGCGACGCATCAAACTGTCGCGAAAACGCCTTTCTATCTCCGCGGACAGAACCATTTGTTCCCGCTCATCCGCCATTTTGGGAGCAAAACCGGACGCGGCAAAAAGCCTGTAAAAAAAGGAATCCATCGTCGAGTATC
>JAQVLL010000322.1 GCA_028704195.1 Smithellaceae bacterium | reverse complement strand
TTGAGTCAGAGTTTTTGCGTAATAATACATCCCGATAATATTGCCGGGGTCCATCTTTAAAAGTTGCTGATAAGCCTTCTGCGCCAAATCATACTTTTTCTCCTGAGTATAGATTGTGGCCAGGAATAAGCGGGCAACCAGATTCTTCGGGTCAATCTCAATAATGGTCTGATATTCACGAATCGCTTTATCGTATTTGCGTAAGTTGAAATATAAACCGCCCAGAATCGACCGCAGTTCGATATTGCCGGGATTCTTAGCCAGAATGGCCTCACCCAGAGACAGAGCATTGTCAACATCGCGGTGTTCGGCATACAGCGAAACCAGTTCGGTACTCAGGTAAAGCGAATCCGGCTGAAAGGCGAGCGCCTTTTTCATGTGGTCGATGGCTCCAGACAGGTCATTATTCAGCCTGGACAAAACAGCAAGTGAATAATGATAGGCAGCTTCTTGGGAGTAGACTTCAGCAACGGATGGATCGGTTGACAGACGATCCTTTAGGGGAGGAGTGCAATCGCCTTGCGCTGCGAAAAAAAGAACTCCGCAGATAATGAAAATTATAATTTTTTTTTGCATAGGGACACAGCTGCTTTCAATTGGTATATCATCAGGATACGTCTTGCGAAGATGTCGCCTTGATCAGTTTTGAGGCCGGGATAATGGAAATGCCTTTTTCCCGAAAAACTTTGCTGGCGTCTCTGATCGCGCGAATCGTTTCCGGATAGGGATGGCCAATCACGATCAACGGCGCTCCGCCGGCCGGTGTCTGGGCCACATCCATCAGAATTTGATAGATTTTCTGATAGTCCCGATCATTGTCCAGAAATACCCTGCGCGACGCGACAGTCAAATGAACTTTTTCGGCAGCCGACAGGGTTTTGGATGAGCGGGTCGTTCGTGAATCGATAAAAAACAGCCCTCTTTTCTTCAACTGCCTGAAAACCGGCACCAGTTTCTCTTCGTCAGCCATGAATTTGGAGCCCATGTGATTGTTGACACCGGAAGCATACGGTACGCTGGCCATATTTTTTTCCAGCTGTAAAACGATTTCTGCATCATTCATCTCCGTAAAAAGAGCGCCTGCACCGGGCTTTTCCTTCGGATAGGAAATTGGTTCCATCGGCAGATGCAGCAGGATTTCACGGTTGGCTCCATGCAGAATTTCCGCCGCTTCACGTGAACGGGGCAGAAGCGGTAAAATAGCAAAGGTAATATCCGCGTCAATGCTCAAGAGATCCCGCACCGGTTTCATGTCATAACCAATATCGTCAATAATAATGGCCACCTGTTTGACGGATAACCGGGGCGGTACAATCTTGGCAACAACAATTCCCCCCTTCTTCGAGTTTTTCCCGACTGAAGATTCCGAAACGGAAGCGTCACCGGTTTTTTCCTTCACTTCTTTGACCCGGGTCAGTGTCTTCGATTTATCTTTAGAGGAGACTTTTTGTTGCGACGATTGCTTCTTCACCCCCGGCCGTAAACCCGTTTCTTCCCGATGAAAGAAACTCACGTACACAATGGCAGCAATGGATGCGACGATCAATACCGTTAAAAACGCTGTCAAAAATCTTTTGTTATTTTTTTTCTTCTTCGCCACCACGTTCGGTTCTCCTGAAAAAAAAGCATCAGTTGGCCAGATTCTTTTTCATCATGTGCCAGCCTCTTAAAATATCAACGGCTGTCCTCACCTGATTGTCTTTGTCCAGATCATCCAATTCTTCTAAACTCTCGGCCACATGATCCTCTACTTCCCTGTCGTCTTCTCCGGCAGGCAGGATATGGCCTTCAAGATCTTTTTCCCGCATCATTGCATCGGGTTGACTATCCACCGGATCTCTCGACGGCTTTTTCAGTTTGACGACCAGATCCGGTTTGATTCCCTCAGCCTGGATCGACCTGCCTTTTGGTGTGTAATACCTGGCGGTTGTCAATTTCAGCGCCGACCCGTCTTCCAGGCGGATCACGGTCTGTACGGAGGCCTTGCCAAAGGTCTGGGTCCCTACAATCAGAGCACGTCCATTATCCTGAAGAGCCCCCGCTACAATTTCCGCTGCGCTCGCCGTTCCTTCATTTACAAGAACAACCATGGGAGCCGTAACTTCCCTGATGCCATCATCCCTGGCCTGCGTCCTGGTTTCCATGTTTTTCGTTCGCCCGCGCGTGGAAACGATAATACCCGATCTTAAAAACATATCGGATACTTCGATCGCCTGATTTAAAAGTCCGCCCGGATCGTTTCTCAAATCCAAAACCAGCCCCTGCAGGTGATTTGATTTTGCTTCCACATCGGCGAGGGCCCTGCGAAGATCCGCAGCAGTTTTTTCATTAAAAGAAGAAATACGGATATATCCGATATTGTTATCGAATGTTTTTGACTTCACACTTTTGACCTGAATTTCGGCTCGGGTCAGAACAATATCTTGAGGCTTGATCATACTCTCCCGCGCGATCGTGATGGTCACTTTAGTACCCTTCTTCCCGCGCAGCTTTTTTACGGCTTCCATAATGGAAATATCTTTTGTTGACTTGCCGTTAATCTTGATGATCTGATCCCCGGCTTTCACGCCTGCTTTATAAGCGGGTGTATCCTCAATGGGAGACACAACGGTCAACACATCTTTGACCATGGTAATCTCTATACCAATACCTCCAAAATGGCCCCGTGTCTCCTCTTCCAGGCCTTTATATACTTCAGCAGTCATAAACGCGCTGTGCGGATCCAGGGTTTTGATCATACCATTTATCGCACCCTGAATTAACGTCGAGGAATCCACCTGTTCCACATAATTCTTCTGTACCATATCCAACACTTCGTTGAACGTTTTAATCTCCTTGTAGATATTTTTTTCCTTCGCAGAGACCTTACTTTCGGAAGAAGGCCAGAAAAGAATAAAAAGCCCGAGGACTACGACTACGGATACCAGCCATTTAGCGGATAAGTTTTTCATGTCTTGCCTCACACTCAAAGAGGTATTTCGTTAAAAATGATATTAATGAAATTAAGTATATACCATTATGATGGTTCTTTTCCATAACTTTCATGAAACAGGAAAGAAATATTACGAAGATCTGCCTGTGCGGGCTACATAAAAATGAACGCTTGTTCCCTATTCGATCAGCCAGGTTGTGTGATCTGCCGAATCTTTTAAAATAATACCTTGAATAGCCAGCTCCCGGCGAATATCGTCAGATCTGGTCCAGTCTTTGTCGGCACGGGCTTTTTGCCTCTCCAGTATCATCGACTCTATCCGGGGAACATCCAGACCGCGTTTGCCGGCTTCAGTAACGCGATCAGCATGAAAGAAGACATCTGGATCGCATTGGAAAATACCCAGCACATCGCCAAAATGAGAAAAAATACCTGCTGCAGCATCCAAAATATGCTTCTTGGTCTCCGCCGCCATTTTCTTT
>JAQVLL010000321.1 GCA_028704195.1 Smithellaceae bacterium | reverse complement strand
TCTGGTCTTGTTTTTCTTCAACGACATTCGTTCCGGAAAGGGCAGTCTGCTGATCCGTATTTTCGGCGAATGCCTCGAAGCCGCTCACCAGCAATACGATCAGGCTCAAACTGAGGATCAAAAAAAATGATGAAACATATTTTTTACTTTTAAACATTTGCTGCATCTCCTGACTTCTTTTTCGGTTACGGATCATTACAACATCGTGCATCCAACCACTGATCAGTTCGTTTTTTTTCCGGTCTAATCAACATGATGACCCCTTTTGCGGAGCGGTATAACACACTTTCCCGATATTCCAAAACAATAACGTCATTTTTAAGTATTATCGTTTGCTTAGCTTGCTGTCGAACAGGGATTTTCTCCCCTGTTGCCGACATACATCAAATAAGCCTGGATAAAATCATCAATGTCGCCATCCAGCACCTTCTGCGTGTTGCCGTTCTCCAGGTTCGTCCGGTGATCTTTTACCATTTTGTAGGGATGTAAAACATAGGAGCGAATCTGGCTTCCCCAGGCGATGTCTTTTTTCTGCTTGTTCTCTTCATCGAGTTTCTCATTCTTTTGCTGCAGTTCTCTTTCATATAGACGGGACTTTAAATATTTCATCGCCATGGCTTTATTTTTATGCTGCGATCTTTCATTCTGGCACTGCACGACGATATTAGTCGGTAAATGGGTAATCCGGACGGCGGAATCGGTTTTATTGACATGCTGCCCCCCCTTCCCGCCTGACCTGAAAGTGTCTATTCTTATATCATCTTCATTGATATCAATTTTTATTTCATCGTCGACCTCGGGATAAACAAATACGGAAGCAAAGGATGTATGGCGCCTGGCTCCCGCATCAAACGGAGATATCCTGACAAGACGGTGAATCCCGATTTCGGCTTTGGTGTATCCATAGGCGTACTCACCCTCAATGGTGAAAGACACGCTTTTGACGCCGGCTTCGTCCCCCGGCAGATAATCAATAATATTTGTTTTAAAACTTTTCTTTTCCGCCCACCGTAAATACATGCGCAGAAGCATTTCCGTCCAATCCTGCGCTTCCGTTCCTCCCGCTCCGGCATGAATGTTCACAATCGCGTTCATCGGGTCCTGTTCGCTTGACAGCATCATCTTGAGCTCTTCAAGTTTCACATCGGAAGACAACTGCTCGAGTTCAAATTCGAGATCGTTCAATACCTGCTCATCGTTTTCTTCTGAAGCAATTGACCAGAGGGTTTCAGCGTCCTGAATCTGCTTTTGAAATTTTTTCCAGTTGTCAAGCGCGCTGGACAATTTTGTTTTTTTCTTCAGGATGGTCCGGGCCTGCTCCGGATCATCCCAGAAATCCTTTTTGGCCGACAGAATTTCCAGATCCTTGACTTTTAATTCCAGTTCAGTGACGTCAAAGACATTCTCCGATATATTGAATTCTTTTTTTCAGGTCATGAATGGTTTCATGAATGCTTTCTTCTGACATTATTTTCCCCTCCTTCTAAAACCCCTCAAGAAAAAAACGGCCAGGCATAAAAATCCGGCCCCCACCGGCCAATCGCCGAATTTTGCATAGATCGTCGGCAACTGAATATATTTGATTCTGCCATGAATCACGTCTTTATGAAATATTCCGGTTTTTGCAATAATTTTTCCGGTCGGATGAACAATCGCTGAAATGCCTGTATTGGCCGCCCGCACAAGATAAAGCCTTGTTTCGACCGCCCGGAAAATGGTCATGGAAAGATGCTGATAAGGCGCTGATGTCCTGCCGAACCAGGCATCGTTTGTAATGTTCACCAGCAATTCAGCTTTGGCATTTTTGTACATTCTTCCGGCTTCCGGCAGAATCCCTTCATAACAGATCATTACCCCGATTTTTCTTTCTCCCATTTCCAGGGGATGAAACCCCTTTCCTTCGCCGAAATCACCGATCCCCTCGGCCAGTCTGCCGATAAAAGGGAATACGGTTTTCAGAGGAACATACTCACCGTAGGGAACAAGATGCACCTTGTCATATCTGCCCTGGATATCGCCACGGGGTGTCAACAAATAGGCGCTGTTGTAATAATCCGTATTGCCGCCGCGGCCCTGATAACTTGTGGACCCGAAAACGAACCAGTTTTTGGTCTTGACCGGGATATCCTTCACCTGGCGCTGCAAATCAGTATCGTCCTGAAAGTGAAAAGGCACCGCCGTTTCCGGCCAGACGACCAGCCCGCCTGCCGCCGGCGGCTGCCGCAACGACAGTTCTTCATAAATGTTGATGGTTTCTTTCTGATGATTTATATTCCATTTGATCGACTGACTGATATTTCCCTGAACCAGCGAAACTTCCATGCCCTGCGCGTCTTTCAGAATTTCATTGATTTGAGTGATTCGCTGAACACCATATGCGTAGACGCCCGCCCATAGAAGAAACACAACGGCAGCCAGCGCAAAGGATTTTTTCAATTGCTCTCTTATGAAAAAATAAAAAGTGGTGTTTAAAAGGACAATCAGGAAAGACAATCCAAAGACTCCGACAACATCGGCAATCTGAATAAAAAATAAATTGTTAAACTGGGAATATCCCAGGTTTTCCCAGGGAAAACCGGTGAACGCCTTTGACTTGACATATTCCAGGCACATCCACAAAATCGGAGCGGAAAGATACAGAGGAACCCATTTTCTCAAACATACGATTCCCGTGGCAAATAAAGCCGTGTAAAGGCTCAAATAAAAAGCAAGAAGCAGCATGAGAACGATTCCCATGTACAGCGGCAAATTGCCGAAATTCACAACGACATGCGTTATCCAGTACAGGATTCCGACACAAGTCGTCATCCCCGCTATCCATCCCAAAAGCAGGGAACGCCAGACGGATTCAACGTCCTTCAGGGCAATAAACAAGGGAACAAGGGCAAACCAGGCAACAAACCCGAGGCCGAATTTTGGAAAAGACAAAAACAGCAGGACACCGCTTAAGACCGCAAAAAAAATACGGTATGCGCTAAGTTTGTTATCGGAGAGATCCTCTGTGTCTTGCGGGTCTCTATTCATCATGGGAAAGATCATCATCCACTTTTTTTATTTTCACTTTTTTAATACTGCGTTCGTCCGCATTTTCGATGGTAATATCCATTCCTTCTATCTGAAAATTTTCCCCCCGGTGCGGGATTCTTCGAATCGTGTTTAAAATGAGTCCGCTTACGGTTTCGTAACGGCCTCTTTCCAGACTGATCTGTAAATGTTCTTCAATTTTTTCGATTTCGGTTCGCCCTTCCACGAAAAAGGCTCCATCGGGTGTCTGAATGATATCCCCGGAATCAGGGCTTTCTTCGTGTTCATCCAGGATATCCCCGACGATCTCTTCCAGCAAAACCTCCAGGGTAACCAGACCGGATGTCCCGCCGTATTCATCGATGACAATGGCAATATGTTTTTTGTTACTT
>JAQVLL010000320.1 GCA_028704195.1 Smithellaceae bacterium | reverse complement strand
AACCAGGATCATGTCAAGACATATCATGAATAATATCAATATATTAACTGTTATTTTAGGTCGATTAACTCAGGCAAATATTACGGCCAGCTCTGGCAAAAATGGGTTGAGTTGTGCAAAGCTCTCGGTTTGTATATACTGATTTCAGTCGTTCGTCTCTATAAAAGATATCCATAGAACGAGCACCACGCTTTGTATGTGATGCAAATAATCTTCGGCGACAATTCGTTACATTCCAGCCATGAAAGACGTCTTTTTTTGCAGTGGTCAAGACAATTAGGTGTTATGTCCCCTTAATTATGAAGACAATTAGGCGTTATGTCCCCTTAATTATGTCCCCTTAATTTGTAATTTACTGATTTTCTAAAAATTTTTTATAGATCTGATAATGCTCCGTGTCTTTGTATGCAATGGGTTTAACGGGGGAAGTGTTGAAATTATAGATCACGGCATGAGGACAGGCCAGAAGGATCGGTGAATGCGTGGCAACGATAAACTGAGCGTGTCCGGCTTCTGAAGCTTTTGACAGCAATTCCATTAGCCTTATCTGATTTTTGGGAGAAAGCGCCGTTTCCGGCTCGTCGAGCAGATACAGACCCAGGATCGCGTAACGGGACGTAAAAAACGACATGAGCGACTCGCCATGTGACTGGGTCATCAGAGATTTGCCGCCGAAGTAATTCAGTTGGCCTGGATCGCTTGCAGACCATTCGTCCAAAATCAGCCGAAAGTGCTGGAAACTTTCAGAACCGAAGAATGACCCCGGCACCTTGCCGTCTGTCCATTTGATCGATACATATTGACCGAGCCGGTCTTCGTAGGGATTATTCCGGAAGCGGGTCCGGCCGGATTCCTGCCAGATGTGAATCCCGCAGGCCTGCGCCATGGCATATAGCAGCGTGGATTTCCCTGAGCCGTTTTCTCCGGCAAACATTGTGACCGGCGTTTCGAAAGCCAGGTGCGGCGTTTTTTGAAAGAGAGGCAGTATGAAAGGATACAGATCTCCTGAAGGAAATTTGGATGAGAGAATTGTCAAACCGTCAACATGCATGGATGAACTAAAAAGGAAAAAGCGGATTTTGTCAATTACAGAAATGAAATGCGGTTGAGAAAAAACGGGAGACTAAGGGGACAGACTAAGGGGACATAACACTTAATTCAGTTTTTACTTTTCTGGTTTAACCTTGTCGGTTCAACTGAAAACATTCCATAAAGATCAACATGATTGTTCCAGCACTTCTTTGGCAGCGCGGAGAATGCCTTCTTCATCAAGACCATATAAAGAGCGCAACTCGGCCTGCGTCGCGTGTTCGACAAATTCATCCCGGATGCCCAGTCTTCTGACCATCACATTGGTCATACCTTCCCGGGCAAGCAACTCCAGTACCGCGCTGCCGAATCCGCCATCGAGGACATTTTCCTCGATCGTCAGTAATTTATGAATAGATGCAGCCGTTGCTAATATTAGTTCCGCGTCAAGCGGCTTAATAAACCGGGCATTGATGACTTTCACCCCGAACCCTTCCGCCGCCAGTTTTCGGCCTGCGGCCAGCGCCGGATGAACGGTGCAGCCCACAGCAATGATTGCAAGATCCGATCCTTCCTGCAGCACCTCCCCGCGGCCTATGGGCAATACTGAAAGTGCATCGTCAAGAGGCACACCAACGCCTTTGCCGCGCGGGTATCGTATCGACACGGGAGAGCCGCAGGCAACGGCAGTTTTGAGCATGTGCCCCAGTTCGTTTTCATCCTTCGGTGCCATCATGACAAGGTGGGGAAGATTGCGAAGATACGAGAAATCAAACAGCCCCTGATGGGTCGCCCCGTCCTCTCCAACGAAACCGGCACGGTCAACGGCAAATATTACGGGGAGTTTTTGCAGGCAGACATCATGAAGAATCTGATCGTACGCACGCTGTAAAAACGTGGAATAGATCGCCACGACCGGCAGCAGACCTTCTATGGACAGGCCGGCGGCAAAAGTGACGGCAAGCTGTTCGGCGATGCCTACATCGAATAAGCGTTCGGGAAATTTCTTACGGAATTCAACCAGGCCGGTGCCCTCGCACATGGCAGCCGTAACCGCGACAATCCTGGAATCCGACACCGCCAGATCCATTAGTGTTTTCCCGAAAATCTCCGTGTAGGAAGGGGTCTTGCCTGCAGAAGAAACCGTGAGACCGGTTTCCACATCAAACGGCGCGACACCGTGATACGTCGGCGAATTGTCTTCCGCGAATTTGTAGCCCCGGCCTTTTTGCGTGATGACGTGCACCAGGACCGGTCCTTCCAGCTTTTTGACGTTTTCAAAATTTTTAATCAGATAATCAAGGCGATGGCCTTCCAGTGGCCCGACATACGTGAAACCAAGTTCCTCAAACAGGGCCCCGGGAACAACAAACGTTTTGACGGATTCTTCGATTTGCCGGGATATCTTGAAAATCTGTTCACCGATGCCGGGTATGCTTCTGAGAAAATGTTTCAGTTCCCCTTTGAATTTGGTGACCCGATCGCCTGTCATGATTCTGTTTAAATAGGATGACATCGCCCCGACATTGGGAGAAATAGACATTTCATTATCGTTTAAAATGATAATCAGTTCTTTGTCGCGATCACCCGACCAGTTCAACCCTTCAAAAGCCATGCCGGTCGTCATGGAGCCGTCGCCGATCACAGCGATCGCTTTCTTATGCTCTCCCCTCAGGCACTGCGCTTCAGCAAAAGCGGCCGCCGCCGCGATGGAAGTGCCGCTGTGACCAACATTAAAGGCGTCATAGACACTTTCTTCCCGCTTGGGAAAACCGCTGATACCGCCGCGGCGGCGCAAAGTGGAAAATTTTTCTTTTCGGCCGGTGATAATCTTATGCGCATAGGACTGATGGCCGACATCCCAGATCAGTTTATCTTCAGGCGTATTGAAAACATAATGGATCGCCAGGGTCAGCTCCACCGTCCCCAGAGACGAGGCCAGGTGACCGCCTGTGGATGAAAGCGTATTGATGATCAGGCTGCGGATTTCCTGCGCCAGCGTGTTGAGTTCAGCGATATCAAGCTTGCGGATGTCCGAAGGATAATTGACACTCGGCAATACGCTGTAATCAACGGTTTCCAGTGGCTTCATTCGTTTCAATAAACCTTTACGATTTTCTTTCCATGATGTAACGGGCAATGACCCTTAGCGGCAACGCGCGCGAATCAAACGTCTCTATGGCGGCAACTGCCGATTCAACATGTTCGACCAGTTTGGCTTTTGCGTTTTCGAGCCCCAGCAGCGTCGGATACGTGACTTTGCCCGATGCGACATCACTGCCGGTTTGCTTGCCCATCAGCCTGCTGTCGCCTTCCACATTGAGAATATCATCGGCAATCTGAAAAGCAATGCCCAGATGGCTGCCGGATACATTCAATTACTGGAT
>JAQVLL010000319.1 GCA_028704195.1 Smithellaceae bacterium | reverse complement strand
GGGCATCGGCACGGCAGGAACGTTTCTGATCGGGATTTTCGCATTTAATGATTCGACGTCCATGATGCGGATTTTGTCATTTCTGCTGATTGCAGTTGGTTTGATCGGTTTGAGAATTTCCGGCCAGTCCTGAAACAGCCTGTTGCATTCCCGGTGATGGTCAATCCTGTCCTGAATGCTGCGGTTTCCCTGAATAGCTTTGCAAAAGACGATGGTGAGTGATATAAAGAAATCATCGCCGCTTGAAGAATATTCATAACTGTAGCTGAAAGATGATGAAACCGGGCAAAAAAAAAGTAAAGATCATTGTAATCGCACTTATCAGCATATTTATTGTTGGGGTGGCTGTCTTTGCCGTTATGCAGGAGGCCGGCAGGAAAAAAGAAAATGTCATAAAAATCATGCCTGATGAAGCGGATATCCGAATTCAGGATTTTGTATTTACGGAAGTAGGCCAGAATAAGATTCGGTGGGACGTAAAGGCCAAAAGCGGGCAGTATCAAAAAAAGAAAAATCTTGCCCTGTTTGATCAGGTTCGGATACAGGCGACCACGGAGGAAGGCAAAATATATGTCATGACGGGTAAAAAAGGCAAAATGCTGACGGATAAAAAGGATCTTGAAATAACGGGTGACGTGGTGATTACCTCCGATTCGGGAGACCGGTTTACGACGGATTATCTACGCTATGTCAATGACCAGAGGAAAATCTACACCGACGCACCGGTCGTCATGGAAAATAATAAAATGAGAATACAGGCCGTCGGGCTGACCATCTTCATCGATAAGGGAGAACTTATGCTCTCTTCTAGTGTCCGGGCCAAACTAAACTGATCAGGATAATTTATGACGGCAAAAAAAATATATTTTTTTATGATCTCCCTTTTATTATCCATCCATACGCTGGCATGGGCGCAAACCGGCTTTGATCAAAAAACCATCCTGCGTAAAGACGCACCGATAGAGGTTGTCTCGGATAAAATGGAGGCGTATCAGGAAAAAAATGTGGTTATATTTTCAGGGAACGCCGTTGCCATACAGGGGGATGTCCAGCTGAAAACGGATCGCCTGTCGATTTATTATAAAAAGCAGCAAAACCAGAAAGAAAAACCGGGAATGCAAGTCATGGAAGGAACCGGGGAGCTGGACAAAATTGAAGCGAAGGGGAACGTCATTGTCACGCAAAAGGACATGTCCGCCACCGGGAACGAAGCGGTTTATTATCACGACACCTCCCGTGTGGTGATGACCGGAAATGCCCTCCTGAAGCAGGGTAAGAACACGGTCAAAGGATGCAAGGTGACAGTTTATCTTGATCAAAACCGGGGTGAAGTGGAAAGGTGCGCCGCCGAAAATTCGGAAAGGGTCACGGCGATTATTCATCCTGAAGATCAGAAAACAACGGAAGAAAAGCCCGGTTCAAAGACGGTGAATAAGAAATGAGCCATTTATCGGCGAAGGGACTGACAAAAATTTATAACAAGAGGAAAGTGGTCAACCACATTGACCTGGAAATTTCTCCTGGTGAAGTCGTCGGTCTTCTGGGACCCAACGGTGCCGGAAAGACGACAACGTTTTATATGATTGTCGGTCTGATCAGACCGGACGGGGGGGAAATCTACCTCGACGGTGAAGATATCAGCCGATACCCGATGTATAAACGGGCACGAAAAGGTTTGAATTATCTGCCCCAGGAGCCGTCCGTTTTCCGCAAGCTGACTGTCGAAGAAAACATATTGGCGATTCTGGAAACACTTGATATAAGTGACAGTGAAAGAAAGGAGAGACTCGGGGAACTTCTGGGCGAACTGGATCTCACCGCCCTGGCGAAAAATTTTGCTTATTCTCTTTCCGGCGGTGAAAGAAGAAGGGTAGAAATTACCAGGGCTCTGGTGACTTCACCAAAATACATTCTGCTGGATGAGCCTTTTGCCGGCATCGATCCTCTGGCGGTGGCCGATATCCAGAAGATCATTGAAAAACTGAAAAACAAGGGGATCGGAATTATCATTTCCGATCACAATGTCCGGGAAACGCTATACTGCTGCAACCGTGCCTATATCGTTAACGAGGGGGAAATTCTCGTTCACGGGGATCCGGATGCCATCGCGCAGAGTGAACTGGCCAGGAAATTTTATTTGGGCGAAGATTTTAACTTATAGAACCAGACGGATATGTGAAAGTCGATTATGGCCTTCGAATTAAAACAGAACTTAAAACTTTCCCAACAGCTGATTATGACGCCGCAGCTGCAGCAGGCTATCAAGCTTCTGATCCTGTCCCGGCAGGAACTGGTGGAAACGATCAACCAGGAAATCGAAGAAAATCCGCTTTTGGAAGAGGCTACGGCGGATGAGGCCAGCGCTGAGGAGGTTCGTGCTGATGTCGAAGATGATGTTCAGTCCGTTGAAAAAGAAGACAGCAGGGTTCCCGAGCGAACGGCAGAATTGACCGGCGAGGGAGACGGTCGCGAGGAGTTTGACTGGAATAATTATCTGGAAGACTACGGTCCTGTCGGTGTTTCTTATGATCGTGCGGACGGGGAGGCTCCGACCCTGGACAACATCATTACGGAAAGTCCTTCCCTGGTTGAGCACCTGATGTGGCAGATGAAACTGTCTCCCTTTACGGAAGAAGAAGTACGCGTCGGTTCTCAGATTGTCGGCAATCTGGACAACAACGGCTATCTTTGTGCGACGCTTTCGGAAATAGCCCAGCTGGAAAATGTCGAAGAAGATTACGTGGAGGCGGTTTTAAAAAAAGTTCAGGAATTTGATCCGACCGGCGTGGCGGCCCGCAATCTCCAGGAATGCCTGTTGATACAAGCCCGAATGCTGGCCAAGGGAAATCCGCTGCTTGAAGTGATTATCCGCGAACACCTGAAAGACCTCGAACTGAAAAATTACGTGCATATCGCCAGAAAGCTGAAAGTTCCTCTCAGGGAAGTGGAAACGGCCGTTCTGCTGATCAGCAAGATGGATCCGAAGCCGGGAGCTGTCTATTCGGAGGAGAAAGTACAATCCATCATTCCGGACGTATATGTGGTTAAATCCGGAGATGACTACAAAATTATTCTTAACGATGATGGTTTGCCGCGCCTGCGCATCAGCAATTTCTATCGTGAAATTATGGCGGGCATCGGGAACCGGGATCGGACAGAAGAAGAAAACGGAAAGAAATATATTCGAGACAAGATACAGTCGGCCACATGGCTGATCAAGAGCATTCAGCAGCGCCATAAAACGATCTACAAAGTCGCTGAAAGCATCGTGAGGCACCAGAAGGAGTTCTTCGATAAAGGCATCGATTTTTTAAAGCCGCTGGTTTTGAGAAACATCACCGATGACGTGGAGATGCATGAATCAACCATTAGCCGCGTTGTGACCAATAAATACATACAATCACATCGCGGCATCTTTGAAAT
>JAQVLL010000318.1 GCA_028704195.1 Smithellaceae bacterium | reverse complement strand
GAGCCGACGGCGTTCTGGTTTCGGGTTGACACCCGGGTGAATGCCACTATATCTCAGGAAATCTGGTGGCGCGGCGCAAGTTTGCGACGTTAAAAAGTTTCCTGAATTACATCGGTGTGGAAGGCGACCGGACCATTTTTACCTGGGTTTCCGCATCCGAAGGCGACAGATGGGCACAAGTCATCAAAGGTGCCACGGAGAAAATTAAGGCACTGGGACCGGCCAATAAGATGGTCAAGAAGATTGGTTAGTCTGATTAAAGAGAATAATTAATAAACGGGGAAATCATCACTGTGGAAAACATCGAAACAAAATTGCGGGAAGAAGCAAGCAGGCTGCTTCTGGAAAAGAAGGTCGACGTGATCATCGGCTATGAAAAAGGCACGCTTCCGTTAACGGCGACACCTTGTTTTATCACGAAGCCGGAAGAAGCCGATAAGCTTGTCTGGAATAATCTCTGCACGCAGAACCTGGCCAAGTTTGTGCACGATCTGATCACGGCACATAAGAATTCTCAAAAGCGGGTTAAGCCGGAAGACCGGAAGAAGAAAGTCATCGGTATCGTTGCCCGCGGCTGTACAACGCGTTCACTTATCATCCACCTGCAGGAAAGGCAGTATGAAAGAGATGAAGTCTTTATTATCGGCGTTCCCTGCGATGGGTATGTGGATGGCAAAGGCCTGAAAGTGAAGATCGACGGCGCGGACATTATCGACGGGTCGATCGATGGCGGCCAGATCAAACTGACGACATCCGATGGAGACAAAACGGTTGCCCTGAAGGATGTTCTGGCGGACTGTTGCGTAACCTGCCGCTTCAACAATCCCATTATTTCCGACGTCATGATCGGATCGGCCGCCCCGCCGATGACTCCCGACAAGGAATATGACGAAGTCAAAGAATTCGAAGCCAAATCTATTGAAGAACGCTGGGCCTATTTCACCAAGGAAATGGAAAAATGCATACGCTGCAACGCCTGCCGTCAGGCCTGCCCTTCCTGCTACTGTCCGGTCTGTTTTGTGGAACAGAGCCAGCCGCAGTGGGTGGGCATCGGTGAAGATGAAACCGATACCCAGGTGTTTCAGTTGATGCGCCTGTTCCACATGGTTGGTCGTTGCGTCGATTGCGGGTCCTGTGTTTCCGTCTGTCCGATGGGTGTGGATCTGCGCAAGTTCCTCAAGAAGATCGATAAGGATTGCTTCGAAATGTTTGGCAACCGCGCCGGGTCCAGCATGGAGGACATGCCGCCTCTGGGAAGATTTGACGAACATAACGATAAACAGGATTTTATCTACAACCCATAATTTGTTTGAGACGATGGAGTTTACATGGAAACTTTTCTGGAAGAAGTGAACAAAAAGATACACGGCGTGCCTTTGCAGGCGTGTTACCACTGCCGGAAATGTTCGGCAGGTTGCCCTGTTGCGTCGCACATGGAATATAATCCCAACAAGATTATTAAGATGATACAGAACGGTCAGAAAGACAAGGTGCTCTCGAGCTCGACGATCTGGCTTTGTCTGTCGTGTGAGACCTGCATTACCCGCTGTCCTAACGAGGTGGACATTGCCCGAATGATGGATGTCCTTCGGCAGATGGCGATTGAAGAAGGCAGAGCCGCCAAAGAGGCAAATGTCCTGAAGTTCCACGAGGCATTCCTCTCCAGTATCAAGTTCGGTGGCCGTGTCCACGAAATGTTGATGACGGTGCACTACAAACTCAAGTCCGGTGACTTCTTCTCGGATGTGGACATTGCCCCGTCAATGTTCCTTAAGGGAAAGCTGGCGCTTTTGCCGCCGCGGACCAAGGATATGAAGTCGATAAAGAATATTTTTGAGAAGACGAAAACAAAATGATGGAATATCGCGCGTCGTGCCGGAAGCCCGACGCGCTGTACCAAGCATAGAAGGAGGCTACTCTCTTGAAAGTTTCATATTATCCGGGTTGCTCGCTGCATGCGATGGGGAAAGAATACGATCTGTCCATGAAGGCCGTCAGCCGCGCCCTCGACATTGAACTCAAAGAAATTGAAGATTGGTCCTGCTGCGGAGCATCCGCTGCGCATAACACCAATTTCGACCTGTCCATCGCATTGCCGGCACGGAACCTCATCGCCGCGGAAAAAGACGCGATGGACGTCATGGTGCCCTGCGCCGCCTGTTTCAACCGGTTCAAAATGGCCGAGCATCATTTAAAAGCCGACAAGGATCTGAAAGCCAGGATTGAAGGTGCGCTGGGCGCCAAGTATCAGGGTGGGATCGCCATCCGCAATCCGATTGACGTGATATACAATGAAATCGGCATCGATGCGCTGGCGGCGAAAGTGGTCAAACCGATGACCGGTTTAAAGCCCGTTTCCTATTACGGATGCTTGCTGCTCCGTCCGCCGAATGTCTGTCAGTTTGAAAATTACGAAAATCCCTTCATGCTCGATAAAATGATGGGAGCGCTAGGGGCGGACGTGAAGAACTGGTCGTACAAGACCGATTGCTGCGGCGGTTCGCTGTCGGTCAGCAAAACAGCCATTGTTGTGGAGATGTGCGATAAGCTGATGGCGGGTGCTAAAGAAGCCGGCGCGAACTGCGTGGTGACCGCGTGTCCCATGTGTATGGCCAACCTGGAAATGCGCCCCAGTCCGAACATGAAAATGCCGGTATTCTATTTTACGGAATTGATTTCACTGGCCTTGGGCCTTCCCGATGCGAAGGATACCCTCAAGTCGCATCTGACGGATCCTCAGCCGCTTTTAAATCAGTTGCGCTTGATTTAGACAGGTGAACAACCCGACACTTTGAAATTGAACAGTTGGATAAAAAAATAAATTAGGGACAATTATGGAAAAACGTTTGATCAAAAAAGATGCGCTGGCGGGTATTGCCAGAAAAATGGCCGGAGATTTACAGGTTTGGGCGCCGGTAAAGAAAGAGGACAACGTTCTTTTTGCGCCTCTTGGGTCCGGTGATGAACCTTTCTTTGCGTACTTGAATTCCAAAAATGCGCCGAAAAATGTTTTTTTCCCGCACACCGAAACGATGATGAAATTTACCCGGACGGAAAAAGGGATGGTTTTTTCATCGGAAGAAAACAAGGCTGATCATTCAGTTCTCTTCGGCGTTCGTCCATGCGACGCGCACAGCTTTGTGTTGCTGGATAAACTTTTTGACCAGGCAAAATATAAGGATGGCTATTACATCGCTAAAAGAGAGAGTACAACGGTTATTTCCCTGGCCTGTGTAAAACCGCCCTATGCCACCTGCTTCTGTACATCGGTGGACGGGGAGCCTGTTTCATCGGAAGGCGCGGACATTCTGCTTACCGATATCGGCGGCGATTACCTGGTGGAATTTGTGACGGAAAAGGGCGAGAAACTGGCCAACTATTTCGGCGATACCAAGGCTGATGCGGCGGCTGATACGAAGAAAGCTGAAGTAGCCGCT
>JAQVLL010000317.1 GCA_028704195.1 Smithellaceae bacterium | reverse complement strand
GGTGATGTCTGACAAAACAGGCAATATTGCTCAGTTCCTGGGAAGCGGAAAGTATCTCACCCCCCCATTGGGCATGCATTTTGAGTATTTCATATTCTTGAGCGGTATACCTTCCCGTTTTTCTCAGAATTGTGGACGGAACCATTATCTTCCCTATATCGTGAACCTGCGAACTCCAATAAAGTATTATTTTATCCCTGCTATTCAAATCCAACCCCTCCGAAACCAGCGAGGCATATCTCGCGACATTCTCCGAATGTCCCAATATGAAGGGATCATATAATTCCAGAATTTTAATCATAGGGAATATCAACTGCTTTTCAAAAGCATCCTGATTTATCAGATACTTCTTCTTCAAGGTGAAAAAGGAAGTTACGAAATTCAAAGATGCAAGAAAATCCAAACAGCATTCCGGCTTAAAATCATCCGGAAAAACATATACGAAAATAATCTTGTTTGTCAGGCTGTTCAGTACGATTTCATCGGCGAATACCGAAATATCATCATCAAACCCGTACAGATAATCCAAAAGCACTGATTCGGTTTTGCCACGGGTGTCGTTCATAAATTTTATCGAGATCCGTTTTTCTCTTTTTACCGGTTTTGATATATCTCCGTTTATCAATTCAGCTTTTCCCGAATTCCTGGCGGTAAAACTTCCCTTTCCGTTTTCGCACCCGATCATTGCAACATGTTGAAGCTGTGGATAGAGAGCCGAACATATCCGAAATAACTCGTTTACCAAATTTCCTTCCGAGAGTTCTCCGTTTTCTCTGAAGAATGAATAAAGTTTCTTCTGCGAATCAAACTGTCTTTCCAAAAAAAGATTTCTATCCTCACTGGATGACAGTTTTACAATCATTTCATCCTTTTCGCTTTTAAAAGTCTTTTGCTTTTCATCCGCAATTTCTTCAGCCTGTTTGATTTTAAAATACTGAAAAATGATGACGGCAACCAGCAAAACCGCCAGCACGAATAAAATCACGAAGAATAAGACGAACCAGGATGGCAATACGACACTTTCCTCGGTAAACAAAAACGGTAAGTTCATCAAAAAACCCCCTCGGAAAAAGTATTCAGCTGTGAAGCAAAACTACCTTTTTGTTACCGGTTAATGGCAGCCACAGCAGCCTCCCGAACATCCACCATCCGAACAGGAATCCTTTTTATTATCCGTGCATCCTCCACAACCATCATCCGGAGAAACTTTTAAGATTTTACTCATGACGTTCTTGCTCCAGGAATCCAGCTTATCGGTATTGGGTTTTCTTTTGCTAGTGGCTTTGCAGAAAAGTTCAACCGCTCTGCTGGTAGGTACGTTCCACTTCTTCTCTATCTCCGAAATAATCATCCTGTTCTCGATTATTTCCCTGTATTTTGGATTCATATTCCACACCTCTTCTTTTAATTTACAGATCAATTTTACTTCATTAAGCCATTAAATTCAACACCGGGACTTGACATACAGATTATTTTATGATATTATCAGTCATGATATATTACATTTATAATTAAATTTTGGATTGAGTTATACTATAACAACTTATTAAATCCGATTAAATAGAAAAATCCCTTCACAACCCCCTTGTGGAAAAGAAAGTGAGAGAATTTCTCACTTTCTTTTTTTTATACACCACAAAGAAAAAACACTTCTATAATAGTTTAATATATAAATACAAAAGCGAAACAAAAACCAACATTTCTTCAGGAAAATTAATAAAAAAACGCTCTGTTCATTTAGAAAAGAGCGTGTTGGTGGATCAAAAAATATTTACTTCCAAAACATTGACAGAATTAGCTTGATCTGGTACAATGATAAGGAAGACACAAACAGCAGATGATTTTTTAAAGGGCGGGTGTTCGCGGCACCCGCTTTTTATATCCTATACAGCAGAATAATAGCATATTATAAACTGACTGTCAACCTCTATACCCCATGAATAGCTAATCGAAAAATAACTGTTTTCAAGAACCGCATAAATAGGTAAACATAGAAGTACGGTGTGATAATTTTACAATATCTTTACTTTGGCGTAATTGACATAAAAGTACATGTTTGGAGGACTCATTTTGAAATGGCTGCCATTTTACCTGTACGGATTTGTGAATATAATTTCGTTTTTACTTTTCGCGGTCGATAAAGCGAAGGCAAAAAGGGGACAATTCCGCATCCCGGAAAACACGCTGATGATATTCTCCTTTTTCGGCCCTTTCGGAGCATTTGCGGGCATGCTTATTTTTAAACACAAAACCAGAAAAAATAAATTCAGGATATTTGTGCCACTTTTTTTAACATTGCACGTTGTCGCCATATTTTTACTCTTCGTAAACAAAATAATCTCACTGTAGAAATTCAAACCATTTTATGCACATTCATATTTTCAAATACTTCCCATATGTATTTATTCTCATCCGTAACTAATTATCGCACTGACAAATATTATATGCTATAATACTCTGATAAGCCGTGACAGAGGATGTTTATGACTCCCGGTCATCGCTGTGGCGATTTTTCGTGCATCATATCAATATCGCTCAATCTGATCTAAGAATAAGCTTAGAATATAAAAAGCCTTTTTAAGGCGTTTTTTTCGTTAAAATATCTGAAGAAATTTACAGGAGGTTATTATGGCGACATTGGACAAAGGATACGATCCGTCGAATATCGAGAAATACTGGTATGAAGAATGGAAGAACAAGGGTTATTTTTCCCCGAAAGGAGAGGGGGAACCTTTTGTAATTGTCATACCGCCTCCTAACATAACCGGAAAACTGCACATGGGACATGCTCTGAATCTCACTCTCCAGGATATTCCCGTCAGATATAACAGAATGAAGGGTCGGGATGTTTTGTGGCTTCCGGGAGAAGACCACGCCGGAATCGCCACACAAAATGTAATTGAAAAGGAATTGAAGAAAAAAGGCAGTTCAAAGGACGAAATAGGCAGGGAAGAATTCGAAAGAATAACATGGGAATGGGCAAACGAATACCGCGGCCATATAAAAGAACAGATAGAATGTATAGGTTGTTCGGTAGATTGGGACAGAGATAAATTCACGCTTGACGAAACTTTGAACAAAGCCGTTAAAAAAGTTTTCAAGTCACTTTTCGATAAAGGCCTGATTTACAAAGGCAAATATATAGTCAACTGGTGTCCGAGATGCGAAACTGTGCTGTCGGATGAAGAAGTGGACCACGTGGACGAAAAATCATTCCTGTGGCATTTCAGGTATCCTGTGAAAGACAGCGGAGAATTTCTGACCATAGCCACGACCAGACCGGAAACCATGCTCGGGGATACCGCGGTAGCGGTACATCCATCCGATGAGAGATATTCCCATCTCGTTGGAAAGACCCTGATACTTCCAATAGTAAACAGGGAGATAAAAATCATAGCCGACAGATACGTGGATCCTTCTTTCGGCACCGGAGCCGTAAAAGTAACACCAGCTCACGATCCAAACGAC
>JAQVLL010000316.1 GCA_028704195.1 Smithellaceae bacterium | reverse complement strand
GGTCACGATCTCCGATTGCCGGATGTTGAAGCTGACCCCGTGTAACGCGGGAATGACTCCATAGGACGCGCTTAAATCACTGACTTCAAGCATATTCCCTCCACCCTCTGCCCAGATACGCCTCGATGACGTCATTGTTGTTGACAACTTCATCCGGCGTGCCCTCCGCCAGTTTGGATCCATAATTAATGGCCACAATCCGGTCGGCCGCTTCCATTAAAACCGCCATGACATGTTCTATCCAGAAAACGGTGACACCGAATTCTTCCTTGGCTTTGCGAATCATCCTGATGGCGTTTTTGGCTTCGCCCGGATTCAGCCCCGCCATGACTTCATCGATGAAGATGAGCTTCGGCGTAGTTGCCAGGGCACGGGCTAGTTCCAGCATTCTCAATTCATAGAAAGTCAGATCGCGCGCCAGGATGTTGCGTTTGCTGAACAGTCCGACGAATTCCAGATAGTGCGTGGCATCGAACATGGCGTCCTGGAAACTCTGATTGATCCTTTTTTTGCCCGAGATGGAGCTGGCCAGAACGCTCGTCAGCGCGGTCAATTCGGGAAAGGGGCGCGGAATCTGATAAGTGCGGGCAAGCCCCAGATGCGCTCTCTGGTGCGGCTTCATGCGGGTGATATCCACTCCATTCATTTCAATTTTACCGGAAGTGGCAGGGAAATATCCTGTCAAACAATTGACCACCGTCGATTTGCCGGCTCCATTGGGACCAATAAATCCGAGTGTTTCCCCTTTGTAAATTTCAAAGGAAACATCATTGACCGCGATAATCCCCCCAAACCGCTTGACCAGATTGCTCACCTTGACCAACGGAGCCATGATTCCTCACCTCCGTACATGAATAGTCGGTAAATACTCGCGATAGCGGCGTTTCCGGTAAAGGCCGAATAACCCTTCCGGTAAAATGAACAGCAGGACCAGCAGGATGATGGGAAAAAGCACGGGCTGGATCGGTCCCATAAACCGAATCATCAGCATCTCCAGGAAAGCGATAAAATAGCCGCCGACCACGCAGCCGAAAATCTGGGCGCGCCCGCCGATCATCAGCACCAGCAAAACTTTCAGCATAAACGTCAGCGGCAGATAAGTGATGCCCGCAAATGAACTGAAATAATGGGCATAAAACCAGCCGATGATACCGATCATTGTCGAAGCGGCAACAAACGCGATGATCTTGACCTTGTTGATATTGACGCCGATGGAGTGGGCAACCTCTTCGTCATCGTTGATGGCCGCCATAATTAGTCCATAGCGGGACTTCAGGACCTTGTTGATGATCCACAGATACGCAAACATGATGGCCGTCGAAAAGTAACCAATAATCAGAAAGGTGTTTCTGGCATTTCCCGTCTCCAAAATCGGAACAATGCCGAACAGGCCCGTATCGCCCTTGAAAATATCGGTATAAATGAAAGTCACTTCCAGAAACACCAACGGCAGAAGCAGGGTCAGCAGGACATAGTAAAGCCCCCGTGCCATGATGACCAGCGGGCTGAACAAAAGAGCGGCCATCATGGACATCAGGATGGCGAAAGGAAGCGTCATCAGGGGCCCCCAGCCGTATGCGATGCTGAGCAGCGCCGCCGTGTAGCCTCCTACGCCGATGTAAAACTGGGGACCGAAATTCATGCGTCCCGTCCCGATGGTCATCAGAGCAAGGGGCATCGCGATGGCGGCATAGATGTTTGCCGATATCATCGTGTTGATCAGGCCGGGGTTGACAAAATAAGCAATGGCGGGGGCGATGAGTAAAAACAGGACCCAGAGCAGCGTGTTTCGCCAGTAGCGCGGCTCCACCGTCCATTCCCATTTTCTGGTGCCAAGCCGGATGACAATACGGTCCCGCTTTAATTCCGTTTCTACCATAACGATTCACTCCTTGCTAATCCCTGGGGTCGAATGACCAGAACAATCATCACCAGAATCAATGCCGATAAATTCATGAAGCGAGGTTCTCCAATGACATTGCAGACGATGGCGTGGGTGAAACCGATTAAGAAACTGGCCATGATGGTTCCTTTGATATTCCCCAGTCCGCCCAGAACAGAAACCAGAATCGCCGTGATCATATACAGCCATCCCATGCCCGGTTCAACTGACCAGACCGGCGCGACGATAAGCATTCCGATGATGACAGGCAGAAGCACGATCATCATCGTGAACACATAAAGACTTTCTACATTAATACCGACAATTTTCGATGAATAGATATCCTGAGACAGGGCCCGGATGGCCATCCCGGTTTTGGTTTTCACAAAAAAGAAGACGAAAGCACCGGTCATCACGAGAGCAATCACGGCACCAATCATAAGCTGTTTTGGGATCACCACCTCTCCGATCTGGAATATGCCGTCCATGAGCGTTGTTTCCAGATAGACACCCGCCTGCACGGGATAAAAATAATTGGCAGCCTGTTCAACAATCAGGGCCACCAGGAGTAGGGCTGTTAAAAGAACATCCTCTGTATTGAGGTATTTTTTGATAATCCCTTTATAAATGAGAACAGAAACGACAAATTGAATGGCGACCATTCCCAGAATGGACGGAATCAGGGGCCAACCAAGCGCCGACATAAACATCCAGGTACCGTAAACGGTGAGAGGAAAGATGTAGGCGTATCCGAGATGGAAAATCCGCAGCACCCCGCAGATGAGTGAGAAGCCAAGCGCAATCAGAAGATAAATGGAACCCAGCACAAAAGTATAAATAAGAACCGTCTGCACATAAGTCCACATGTCATTGCATCCTTTATGAAATGATTCATTTTTTGTTCAAATCAATGATGGTGACATGTTTCTGTAATCTTCAGAAACCACTTCTTGCGCTTTGATCCCCGCCGGCCATCGCAAAAGCCGGCGGGGTGGGAAAAGACACAAAAGCAGCTGTGTTCAGACAAAACCCGTAAACTCGTTGGCGAAGGAATTGCAGAAATGAAACGTGAGGCGTCGAGAGCGATTGAAAATGAAACGATGGCTCAGCTGACTCGCTGGCCTTCGTTAAGCGTCTATGAAAACGTTGCGGATGGGTTTTTACATTGACGAAACGTTGGTCCATTGCAGCACGCGGCCTCCAAAGTAGCCGGATGACGAGACTGTTCCATCTTCAGGTAAACCGATCCAATATGCACGTTCCTGCATATCCAAAAATACAACGATCGTTGTTTTTAAAAAAGTAATTCAAACGGTCCTCTTTTGTCAAGCAATATTTGAGGGGCCTTCGCAAACCGCCTGATCCATTTTTCGGCGTAATATTGAATATTATTGATTGGGTATAGCATAATGCCCTGCGATTGCCGGTTAAACGCACTTTATTGGGCAGACGCCATGTCTACGTGACCTTTGAAAAAGTTGAACATACTGCTGGTAATCAAATTTAGAGAAATTTTTCAGAAAAAGACAGATGATGAAAATCAAAATTGCCATCTCCGGCGGTTATTTCAAGTTATGAAGAGTCCATT